>CAYQSL010000179.1:0-3737 GCA_964420165.1 uncultured Gammaproteobacteria bacterium
TCTAAAATCAAATCCTTCTCTAAAAGAAACTAAACGCCAAATTCCATTAGCCAGATGAATTATTCCTACAAAGAACAGGACTTGATTAAACTCATAGCCCATGAGCATCATGAGCGGCACCATAATAGTAGCCGTACCAAAACCAGTCACAGTGCCTGTGGCACTAGCAAAAAAAATTAAAAGCAGAATTGAGATCAACACTTAAAACTACTAAACTGCAGCAGCAATAAGTTCATTCATCTTAGCTACATTAGTACGTACTGATTCAGCAGATGCTTGTAAAGTTTTAAGTTCTTCAGGATTTAATTTAAGCTCAAGTATTTCTTCAATACCATTAGAACCTAACTTTGTAGGAACGCCTACAAATACACCTTTGATGCCATATTGACCTTCAAGCATACATGAACATGGAAGGATTTGTTTTTTGTCATGCAGAATCGCATCAATCATCTCTACTGCACTTGAAGCCGGCGCGTAGAACGCTGATCCAGTACCAAGCAAGTTAACGATTTCGATACCACCTTTTTGAGTACGCTCAATGATTTGTTGAATTTTATCAGCAGCAAGTAAATCTGGAAGTGGAATTCCTGCAACAGTTGTGTATCTTGCAACAGGTACCATATCATCACCATGACCGCCAAGTACACATGGTTGAACATTTTTAATAGATACATCTAGAGCTTCAGCAATGAAAAATGCCATACGTGAGCTATCAAGTACACCAGCCATACCAATAATTCTATTTGGCTGAACACCTTTAGCTGAAAGGATTTGATAAGCCAGTTGAGTCATTGCATCAACTGGATTAGAAACAACTATAAAGATTGCATTTGGCGAATATTTGTAAGCACTTTCAATACAAGCTTTTACAATCGCAGAATTTTTCACAAGAAGATCATCACGACTCATACCAGGCTTACGTGCAAGTCCTGCAGTCATAAGAACTATATCTGAGTCTTTGGTTAAAGCATAATCATCACCACCAGTAATTGATCTGTCATGAGATTCCACCGGTCTTGCTTCCATAAGATCTAATGCTTTACCTGCAGCGACACCACCCATCACATCAACCATCACTACATTAGCGATGTTCTTTTCTGCAAGTCTTTGAGCTGCTGTAGCTCCAACATTACCTGCACCTATAACCGTAACTTTTGCTTGTTTCATACTTATAATATATACCCTTAGAGTTAAACAGGTCTATTCTAAGCCATTTGGATCGAAATCTAAGAAACAAGTCTTGACTCTATAGGAATAACCCTGCTATTATCTAAATCATGATTAGCGGAATAAATTCTCCAAAAGACGAATTAACTACTCTTGTTAGAAAGGATCAATTAGAAATAGGATCCCAGGGTGACTGGGTTAATCGCTTACCAGTCACTCTGACCAATGTTATGCCAGGTGCAAACCGTGATGATATTGCTAATTATATTGAAGGAATGAGACATGAAGGACTAGGATTAAGTTTTTTACAATTTGCTCATAAAGATCTAGCTAATTTAGTTAAAAGAGCTCCTCAGATGGAGAAAGAAGACCTTATAGAGCAACTACAAAGAATGACTGACGCTCTAGGTAAGGGAATTCAAAGAGCTAATAATAATTTCAAAACTTATATGGCTAATTTATTTGAACATACTGCAATCAGACCTTGTGATGAATCACCAAAATCAAGTGCGGCGTAAATGTCATACTTATATATATTATGACCACTACTAATCAAACTACCGCTTCCCCTTTAAATCTATCTAATTCGATTTTTAATTTAAACTCAGCTGAACTTTATGAAATTGCTCTCAAAAACAATGAAGCTAAATTAAGCAGCTCGGGTGCTTTGGTTGCTTACACTGGAACTCATACAGGCAGATCTGCCAATGACAAGTTCATTGTCAAAGATTCATTAACAGAGAACTTAGTACATTGGGGCAAAGTCAACAGACCAATTTCCCCAGAAGCATACAATCGAATCAAAGCTAAATTTTTCAAATATGTAGAAAGCAAAGAAACTTATACTCAAGATCTTATTGCTGGAGCTGATCCCAAGAATTCAATTAAGGTCAGAGTAATTACAGAACTTGCTTGGCATGGAGTTTTTATTCGCAACATGCTTGAACCAGCAGGCAAAATCCAAGAACCTGAGTATACGGTTATATCAATGCCAAGCTATATGGCAGATCCACATGAAGAGAAAGAACTGAATTCAGAAACTTTCATTCTTGTAAATTTTTCAACTAAAGAAGTTCTTATTGCCGGTACTGCTTATGCTGGTGAAATCAAGAAATCTGTTTTTTCTATTTTAAATTTCCTTTACCCGCAAAGAGATATTATGCCTATGCATTCATCAGCTAATTGTGATGCCGAAGGCAATGTAAGTATTTTCTTTGGATTATCAGGTACCGGCAAAACCACTCTCTCAGCAGATCCTGAGCGTTTCCTCATCGGCGATGATGAGCATGGCTGGAGCGATGAAGGAGTATTTAACTTCGAGAATGGTTGTTATGCCAAATCATATAAACTGGCAAAAGAAACCGAACCAGAAATTTATGATGCCTCTAATCGCTTTGGAGTAGTTATTGAAAATGTAACTATGAACAAGAGTCGAGAGTTAGACTACTTCGATAAAACCATTACAGAGAATGGCAGAATTTCCTATCCACTTTGTTACATTCCAAATGCAAGGTTAGATAGATTTGTACCAAAGCAACCGAAAAATATAATCATGCTTACTTGTGATGCTTTCGGTGTATTACCATCTGTTTGTAAACTAAGTCCCGAAGATGCCGCAGAACATTTTAAGCTTGGTTACACGGCAAAGCTTGCAGGTACTGAAATTGGTATAGTTGAGCCCAAAGCTGCTTTTAGTGCATGTTTTGGAGAACCTTTTATGTCACTTAGTCCTGAAGTTTATGCAGAGTTATTGATGAAAAAAATGCATGCTCATAAAGTTGATTGTTGGTTAGTTAATACTGGCTGGGCAGGCGGTGCTTATGGCGTTGGCGAGCGTATGTCTATAAAACTTACAAGATCTATAATTCATAAAATTAACAATGGCGATCTTGCTAAAGAAAAAACTACAAAGCATCCAATACTTGGCTTTGATATACCAGAATCAATCAAAAGTCCAGAGAAATCTTGGAAAGATCAAGAAGCTTACAAACAAGCTGCTGAGAAGCTTTTAGGGCTTTTTGCAGAGCAGAAGAAAGCTATTAGTGCTTAAGTAAAGTTTTGATAATATCAAGCTTTAAAATCAATTTGTATTTTACAAAATTGATTAGCTACAATATGAACCGGTATCAGAAGGATGTCACAAATTGTGACATCCTCAAATAAGGGGGACAAATGACTAAAGTAAAGAAAATCGAGCAATCGATTGAAAATTTAATTCTTGAAATCAGAGGACAAAAAGTAATGTTGGATTCAGATCTAGCATTACTTTATGGCGTTAGTACGAGCCGATTAAATGAACAAGTAAAAAGGAATATTGAGAGATTTCCAGTTGATTTCATGATCAAACTGAGTCAGGAAGAGAAACAAAAGGTTGTCGCAAATTGCGACAACCTCCAAAAGGTCAAATTCTCACGTACTTTACCTTATGCATTCACTGAACATGGAGCTATAATGCTCGCTTCAGTATTAAATAGTCCTACTGCGGTTGATATGAGCGTGCAAATCGTCAGAGCCTTTGTAATAATGCGCGCTCAAATTAATTCGAATCAAAGAATTAGTAAAAAAATTAC
>CAYQSL010000180.1:0-3722 GCA_964420165.1 uncultured Gammaproteobacteria bacterium
TAAGGGAACCGAGATATGTCATATATTGGGACAATTTTAAATAAATCATACTTTGCGAGTCCAATTAGCAAGATAGCTAATGCCGGTTTTAAAGGGCAGCTTTTTAATAAGTTTAGTGGTGAAACACTTCGTTTTGATAGTGAAGATGAATTCGTTCAAGCTCTGGGAAAGCTTGAGGAAGATCAGGCTAACGATAGAAAAGAAAGAGTAAGAATGGATCTGCTCTTAGCAAGTGCTGGCAGTCCAGATGCAATTAAAAGAATTTTTGCTAATACAGCTAAAACTGTTCAAGGAATCATAGTTGATGATTACAATGATAATTTAACTAGAGACTCAATGATCAAAGATGCAGTTAGAGCTGAAGCTAGGTCAACAATGACTCTGGCTGATCTTAAAAGATATGCTCGTGAGTTTCCGGAATTACAATCTTTAGTTACTGCAAGAGAAGCAGATATAGTAAGAAGTAAAGCTACGCTGAATGTGGTTTGTTAATCAATCTGTGCGCGCTGAAGTTTACCTGAATAATCAATTGCAATAGTCTTGTACTGAGTATAAGTATCTAAAGCCGCGATACCAGACTCGCGCGAGCCATTGCCGGTATTTTTCCAACCACCAAAAAAACTAGCTCCACCACACTCTGCACCGATAGTAGGTGCATTGAGATAGACTAAGCCAGATTGAAATTCTTTAGTAGCTTTCATTCCAAGATTTACATCTCTAGTAAAAATTGAATTAGATAAACCATATTCAACGTCATTAGCTATGAACATTGCATCTTTAAGAACTTGGTCTTTAGTGCGCGCGCCAGATTCGCTTTCCACTTCCATCACAGCAAGCACTGGACCAAAAACCTCTTCTTTAGTGATTTTCATACCATGTTTGCATTAAGTATAGTAGGCAAGTAGTAACAACCAGATTTAGAACCGTCATCAAGGATCTCTCCGCCACAAATTAATTCAGCACCTTCTTTAAGTGCTTCTTTAACCATGGCATCAATTTTATGAAGTTGTTTTTTTGAAATAATAGGTGTATAGCTTTCAGAAATTTTACCTGTGGCTTTATCACAAAATTGTTCTGCTTTCTTTTTTAGCCTGTTAGTAAATTCAGCCGAAATAGCTTTATCAATAATCAATCTACTAGTACTTGTACAACGTTGACCGCCAGTACCAAAGGCTCCCCAGGTTACACCCTCTTCAGCCAAGTCTAGATCAGCATCTGCAAGCATAATGGTGCTGTTCTTGCCACCAAGTTCTAAGGCACATTTTTTGAAACCTTGAGCTGCAAGAGTTGCCACATGTCTACCTACTTCTACAGAACCAGTGACACTGACTATCTTAGAGTAAGGACTTTTAACTAAGTACTCACCAACATCACCAGCTCCAAAGGCTACTTGCGCAACGCCTTCCGGTAAGCCTGCTTCATTAAGTACATCTACAAATAACTGACCACTAAGCGGTGCAAGTTCTGAAGGCTTGAGAATAAAAGTATTACCAGCAATTAATGCCGGTGCAGCTTTCCATGAAGGTACTGCAGCTGGGAAATTCCATGCTGTGATGAAAACCGCTGGACCAATAGGTTCTCTAACTGAAATTATAGTTTTATCCGTCATTTCAGATTGACCTGTAAGTCCATAATTGCGGCGACCTTCACCAGCAAAAAAATCTAGGACATCTATAATCTCTTGGATCTCACCTCGTGCTTCGACAAGAGGTTTGCCATTTTCTCGGTGCAATTGAGTTGCAAGAAATTCTTTTTTCTCGGCAAAAAGTACTTTTGCTTTAGTTAGATATTCAGCGCGTTTCGGAGCTGGCAATTTAGACCAAGTCTTAAATGCTTCAGAAGATTTTTTAAGTTTAGCTTCAAGCTCACTTACTGAGTCAATCTTATGCTCTGAGACAATCTCGGAAATTTTGGCTGGATTGCGATTGATGATCTTGCCATCCTTGATAATTTCCATATCTGCAAGGTCTTTTAATTTAGTTTCTAATGCGTTCATAATTTTTTAAATTGACTTATTAATCGCTTCTACAATGACATCCAAGCCACTCTGTAAATCTTTTTCAGAAATTAAAAGATCAGGCGCAAGTCTAATGATATTGCCATAAGGACCGCAGGCTAGAAGTAAGACACCATGCTCTTTTGCATAAGCTCTAACTTTTTTCACTTGCTCGCCATCTTGAAGACTAATTGCGATCATTAATCCAAGTCCGCGCAATTGCACTTGTGGATTGTGATATGCAGAGAAGCCATGACCAGATTTTGGCTCATTAGTTTTAGTATAGCCATCTTTAACCGCAATTCTGGTATCAGAGTTAGGAAACTTAGCTGAAAAGAAATCAAAGACTTGTTTTGAACGTGCCGCAACTTTATCTAAAACTTTTTCTCTTTCAAGAATTTCAATTAGTTTTAAATATGCTCTACAAGCAATTGGATTGCCACCGTAAGTCGTGCCATGTGAAGCAGGAGGCATTAGTGACATTAACTTGTGACTAGCTGCAAAAGCACCAAGTGGAACTCCACCGGAAAGACCTTTAGCCATAATTTGAATATCAGGCACTACACCGTAATGCTCTGAAGCGAACCATTTGCCGGTTCTGCCCATGCCAGATTGCACTTCATCAAACATTAGTAAAATGCCATGCTTGTCACAGAATTCACGTAAGAATTTAAGATAGTTTTTTGTGCCATCAAGTCCAGGCGCTGGTAAATAACCACCTTCACCAAGAACAGGCTCAATTAGAATCCCTGCGATAGTTTCAGGATGTAAAACTGTATCAGTGTAGCGAAGAAGAATCTCTTGAAGATGTTTGAAAACATAATCTCTTCCAGCTTGAGTACCGATCTCATAAACATTTGGAAATTCTGTTATATGAATACCAGGTAGTAAAGGTTCATAGAATTTTCTATAAGTATTTTTGGATGTAGTTAAGGAAGTAGCTCCTAATGTACGTCCGTGAAATCCGGTACGATGCACTAGGAAGTTAACACGTCCAGGTTTTGCAAGTTTGGCAAGCTTAATTGCCCCATCAACAGCCTCAGCTCCACTATTAGAGAAGAATGTACAGCTTAAATCTCCAGGCATTATGGATGCTAATTTCTCAGCTAGATCAACATTTGCTGGATAATGTACTACACAACTAGTGTGAATACATTTAGCTGCTTGCTCTGCGATAGCTTGCACTACTTCAGGATGTGCATGTCCAACTTGATTAACTGCAATACCGCTAGTTAGGTCTAAATATTTTTTGCCTTCAGTATCAAATAAATATGACCCTTCACCACGCACGGCAACAATATCAAAAGATCTTGCAAGTGCAGGTGATAAATATTTAGCTTCGCGCTCAAGTATTGATTTAGAATCTTCGGACATATAAATATTATATGTCTAAAATACGGCTATATAACTCTATTACAAAAACTTAACAGGATGCTTTAAAACTACCACTTCATGGTGTCGAAGCTATCCATACGGATGTTTAAGCGATTTCTGTAAATTAATAACAGTAATGCAAGTCCTATTGCAGCTTCAGCAGCAGCAAGTGCCATTACAAACAAACTTATAACCTGACCTTTTACAGCAAGTGGATCGATGTAATGTGCAAAAGCCACAAATGCAATATTAACGGCGTTAAGAATAATTTCTATGCTCATTAAAACTCTAAAAGCATTATTTCTAGTGATGATGCCATAAAGACCAATGCTAAAAAGCAAAGCAGAAAGAA
>CAYQSL010000181.1:0-2215 GCA_964420165.1 uncultured Gammaproteobacteria bacterium
TATCCAGGTGTAAGTGAATTGCTTAATCAAACTCAAAAGATTTTAAATGCTGGACAAAGAATCAGATTTAAAACAAAAAAAGTTTTTCAAGATGATTTCAATATTGATAACGAATACTTTTTAAATGATAGTCCTCAACAAAACTTAGATCCACTTGCAGGTTTAAGAGTCCCGCATTTTGGTTCTTTACTAAATACCATCTACACAGGTCAAAAAGTCTTGGGTAGTTTTAGCTTGGCATATATAGAGGCTAAAACCAGCAAAGAATATCATGAATATTTTTTTGGCAAAGACACTCCAATTGATCATTTTTATACAGCAAAAGGTATTTGTAATTTAAATACTTTCGAAGATACTATCAAAGCTTTCGATATTGCAAAAAATGAATTAGCAGTTTTACTACTCCCCGAGAATGCAGTAAAAGCCTTTCGCAGAGGGCCTTTCAGCGGCTGGCAAATTCCAGAAACTAAAAGCTGTGATTCTACTTTTGGTAAATTACATCATTTAAGTAATAATGATCAAAGCAAACTGGGTGAAATTAAACTAATTGATCAGAAAGTTACAAATCTAGATTCACCACTTTACAAAGTAAAAATAGATGAACGTTGGATTCTAGTAGTTATTTCTAGTTCAAATTATCAAGATCTACAAAAACCAATCTCTTTAGAAATTTGCAAAGATAGAATCGAAAGTATAAAAGCTAATACTAAGCATGAAGTAAATGAAAATGAAACCAATGTAGAAGAATTAAACTGTTCACTTGGGCAAGCTGCGCGCGTAATTTTTGAATTATTCGGCGGGGATTATGAATCTATACCTGAGATCATGCTCAACTTTGAAGGTGGTTGTTGGTCATCTATTGCCATGGAAAGCTCTAGCAGTGGCAGACACAATGGTACAAATAGTCTTCACGAAGTCATTAAGCAGCAGTGGTACAAACATCCAGATCTAGTTGTGCCATGGAATTATATTGCTTTTGATAGATTGACTGAAGCTAATAAACATTTACTTGAAAACGAAAATATATTTTTAGTATCTCTTGAACAAGAGCTCGAAGGCAGCAATAAAGAAGTCAAGTTTATTGAATGCCCACAGAATTGGAAAAAACTTCAACAGGACTTAGTTCAATATGTAATCAGATTTATCTATAAAGAATATGCAAATTTAGGCAGCAAAAAATTCTTATTAAGTACTAAAGAGTTAATGTCGATTGCGGCAAGTTTCTTGGCAAACTTAAGTGCTAATGACTTTGATACTAGTAAAGCAAGTTACCAAGAAGGTTTGAGTAAACTTGAAATTCAAGATGATTTGGTCTGTTTACTTGAATTAATCGCTAATGCTCATTTCTTAGCCTCAGCAAAAGCTGATTTCTTTAGCAGCAAGACTCATCCAGAAAATATTGCTCGTATTCAATATTTAGTAAAAGCTTATAGGCAACTTGAGATACTTTGTCCAATTAGTTCTAGGAATTTCTACAATAAAATTTGCGAAATTTTAGGTAAGGATACTTTAACTGAATCGACGACTTTACTTTTACTTTTCAAGAACGAACTTAAATAGCTTCGATAACTAGTACAAGCTCCCCTTGGACATTTTCTATAAACTGTTTATTAATTGCGCCACAAAGCTCTTCAATAGTCGCGAAATAAAACTGTTCAAATTTTTTGGTAATTTCTCTGGCTATAAAGACTTTTCTTTCGGGACCAAAAATATTTTTTATATCCTCCAAAGTCTTGACCAAACGATGTGGGCTTTCAAAAAACACAATAGGATATTCATTACTCTCCACAAGTCTCTTTAAAACTCTGCGACGTTGTTTAGGTCCATGTGGGAAAAAGCCTTCGAAGATAAAACGCTCACAGTTAATTGGACACGAGCTAAGTACTGCAGTTAAGGAAGAAGCACCAGGAATCGGAATGACAGTATGTTTGCCATCTTCAAAAATCTTTTTGATGAGCTCATAACCAGGATCAGAAACTAAAGGAGTTCCAGCATCACTAATTAAAGCGATGTCCTCACCAGCATCCAAGGTCTTCAGCAAGCCGAAGATGCGATTTACTTCGTTCTCTTTATTAAAGCTAACTAACTTCTTGCCTTCAATTTGATAATGGTTCAGCAGCCTCAGACTGACTCTGGTGTCCTCACAATATATAACTGGAACTTCTTTGAGAATACGCAAAGCTCTGAGAGTTATATCCTCAAGGTTGCCTATCGG
>CAYQSL010000181.1:2225-3720 GCA_964420165.1 uncultured Gammaproteobacteria bacterium
CCATAAGACTATCGTATATCTCCTTTGAAAGCAGGTCGTGGAATAGCTTAGCTAACAGCGTGAATTATCTTGGTTATGGTGGAAAGTGGAGGTGCGACCCCCTAATAATGTATTAATAATTATCCTAAATCACTATGCTAGAATATTTTTCCTGCATGGCGATTAATAGAAGAAAATCTAGATTTGAAAACGTGGATGTCGAAATGGACTACAAAAATGTGTCTATGTTGATGAACTACGTTGACTCAAGTAACAAAATCATCGGCCGCAGACAAAACGGTCTTACTGCTAAAAAGCAAAGAGATCTACAAAAAGCTGTTAAAAGAGCTAGAAGCTTAGGCATTATGCCTTACTAAATTAACTTTAGGATTATTATCATGTCAAAACAATGTGAAATTTCAGGTAAAAAAGCAGGTAAAGGATGGAGATACTCTTTCCTAAGATCTCACTATAACCCAACTGCAAAACGCCGTTTCGAAGTTAATTTGCAAACTATTATTGCTATTATCGATGGCAAGAAACAAAAAATCAAAGTTTGTACTAGAATTTTAAAAACTTTCCCTACTTTAAAATCAGGAATTACTAGCGCTGAACTCCAAAGAGGCAGAGCTAGGGTAAAATCTAAGTAACCCTTGTCCAACAACGATCAAGATTTAACGAGCATCAAAGAACTTGCTTCTCAATTGAAAGCATCGGATGCGCTTTTAAAAAAAATCATCAAAGATTTTGAAATAGAGACTATACGTGATCAGAAGCGCGTTTGCTTATCTGATGAATCAGTACAAACCATTAGAGACATACTTGCACTTAGAGCAAGTGGCAAAAAAAATAACGAAATCAAAGAACTGTTTTATGCATCTAAAGGTATAGAAGCAAAACCAGAAGAAGAAGTTAAAGAAGTCACTGTTAAAGCAGCAAAGCCAGCAAAAGCTAGTGCTGCAGTTAAAGACAAAGAAGAAGCTGCCAGCGAAGAATCTGAAGATGAAGCACCAGCAAAGAAAATCCTAAAAAGTAGAAAACCAAGATTTGTTAAAGACAAAAAAATCAAAGAAGATGAAGTTACAAATCCTGATGAAGAAACTAAAGTCATTGAAGAATTAGTCATTGAAGAAGTTTTAGAACGTCAACAAGTTGAGAAACCAGCTAAAACTCATAAAAAAGTTGAAAAAGAAAAGGACAATTCTGTTGATTTAACTCAATATTTAGATGAAGACGGTGATGACACTTCAGAATTAAAGAATTTACTTAATGAAGATGGGGATGAGGATGAAGACCTCTCAGATCTTGATGATTCAGAAGATATTGAATCATCTGAATCTGTTGAACAGAGCGATGATAAATTATCACCAAGAAGAATCCGTCGCAGACAATTTAGTTTTAGATATATTCAAAGACAAATAGCTAATGACTCTAAGAGAGTAAGCTATCTTAAACAAAAACTTAAACGCGGTAAATTAAGTGTTAAAGAAAAAATGCTTATCGAAGACTCCCTCTA
>CAYQSL010000182.1:0-3698 GCA_964420165.1 uncultured Gammaproteobacteria bacterium
CTGAAGATTCAATTGCAAGCTGGAAACCATCCAAGTATTTTTATGCTGAGGATAAAGAAAATCAATTAGAAATGCTTTTAGAGAAGTTCATCGCTGAATCTAATCATTTACATTCACCAAATTATGCAGGGCATCAAGTTTCTGTAGCTTTACCAACCGCTGCGATTGCAGAGTTTGTATATTCTTTCATTAATAATCCATCAACTATCTATGAGATGAGTCCAGCTAGTTATGGTATTGAGCAAGCAATAGTTTGTTGGATGGCAGATAAACTATACATTGATAGAGAGACTGCTGGTGCCGTTTTGACGTCTGGAGGCTCGCTTGGTAACCTGACAGCATTACTTGCAGCAAGACAAGTAAAAGCTCCTTACGATGTTTGGAATGAAGGTGTAACCGATAAACTTGCGCTTATTGTTTCTGACCAAAATCATTACTCTATTTCAAGAGCAGCACATATTATGGGTCTGGGTAATAAATCAATTTATACAGTCAAGTCAGATGAGCTGTTTAAAATGTCAGTTGCTGATTTGGAGAGGGTTTACGAGCAAACTCAGAAAGATGGCAAAACTGTTATTGCAATCTGCGCTAGTGCATGTTCTACTGCTACCGGTACTTATGATCCGATAGATGAGATTGCAGATTTTTGTGAGACAAATAAATTATGGTTGCATGTTGATGGCGCGCATGGTGCTTCTGTAGCGCTTTCAGATAAATATAAACATTTGATCAAAGGTATTAATAGAGCAGATTCTGTGGTTTGGGATGCACACAAGATGATGATGATTCCTAGTTTAATAACTGCAGTTATTTACAAGAAGCGCTCTGAATCCTACGCTGCTTTCTCGCAACAAGCAAGCTATCTTTTAAATGAAAATTCTATTGAAAGAGATACATGTAATAGAACCATAGAATGTACTAAGCCAAGTATGGCTATTAAGTTGTATCTTGCACTTGCTATTCATGGTGAAGAATTTTTCGCTGACTATATCGATTACGCTTATGATCTTGCAAAAGAGTTTGCGGCTTTAATTAAGTCACAGAGTGATTTTGAGCTTGCGCTTGAACCTCAAAGTAATATAGTTTGTTTTCGATATCTAAGAGAAGGTCTTAATGATGAGGCTCTTGATTCATTGCAAACTTCTATTAGAGAAAAAATTATCAAATCTGGAAAATTTTACTTAGTACAAACTAAACTACTTGGTAAAACTTATTTAAGAGTTTCACTAATGAATCCATTAACTACGATTGATAATCTATTGGGTCTATTGGAATTAATTCGCGAGAATTAAGCGATTGTAAAGGATAAATGCCCCAATGCATAAGAGTAATATTGCAAAAATTCTCTTTAGATATTTTTGATTAATTCTCATGGTTAAGAACGTTCCAATTATGGTGCCAAGTATTACTATAGCTGTAAATCTAAAGACAAAATTCCAAGGTATCTCTACTAAATCTAGATATCCTACAAAGGCACTTAATGACTGCATTGTAACGATTATTAGCGAGCTGCCAATTGCTTCAAGCATTGATAAGCCCATGATGTGAACTAAACATGGCACTATCAGGAATCCACCTCCGACACCAATTAATCCTGTAATTAGTCCAACGGTAGAGCCACTAATCATTATCAAGAAACATCTTTTAAAGTCTAGCTTTGGTTTAATTATCATGATGTTTTCTCTATGTGGTTGGAGCATTAATATAGCTATTGTAATTATCAAGATAGAGAATAAAATTAACTGAAATGATTCTGGTAATAGAGGTGCTAGATATCGAGCACTGAGGAAAGAACTCGACATTCCAAATAAACCAAAAACTAAGGTACAAGGTATATTGATGCGTTTCTTGAAAATGTGCGTTGTCGAAGCAATTAAACTGCTTATCCCAACGATAAATAAACTCATAGCTATTGCTAATTTGGTATCTATACCAAAAAGGTAAATTAAAACTGGGACTGCAAGTACCGTACCACCACCACCAAGTAAGCCTAATAGGAGTCCAATAACTAAAGGAGCTAAGATGCTAAGCAGTAACATTAGTGCTCTTTATTCCAGGGCATCTTTTCTAATAAAAGAGCTAGCCCGCAGAATCCGCTTATCCCTGCAAACATTAATCCCGCTCCAACAAAGATAGATAAAGCTTGGAACCATGGATTGAAGAAGATACCAAGCAAGCTTCCAGTTAGGATTAACAAGCCTGCACTAATCATGACCTGTCTTTGAATCGGAATTGAAGATCTAACTTTCACTATCGGTAAATGTTCATCAGTCCAGGCTTGTATGCCGCCTTCTAGTTCATTGACTTCATGAAAATCGAAATCTTTTAATGCTTCTTTTGCTTTGGCAGAGCGATTCCCAGATTTACAAAAAAGAACAATTTTCTTGTCTTTAGGTAGTAATGCCACTTTGTTTTCGATCTCTGTATGAGGTATGCAATGAGCACCTTTTATCGTGCCTGATTTAAATTCATCTTCTGAACGAACATCTATCAGGCATACTCCAGATTCATCACTTTGTAATTTCTGAGCTAAGTCTTTTGATTTGATTTTGTTTGTCATAATTTATTTGCAGCTCCACATTCCAAATTAGCTGGTACTGCCTCTTGGATCTTTTTCGGTTGGGCTAATTTGAGATTATTCATTATTTCCATGAACTCTTCTTTGCTTTTGTTTATATTCAGCCTTGGATTATATTTTATCTCTTCACCGATGGTAGTGGAAGTCATTCCTTTGTAATCATGACCTGGATAAACAATGGTTTCTGGATTTAGTTTGAAGATTTTATTCCTTATACTGTCGTAAAGCTTTTCTGAAGAACCTCCTTGAAAATCAGTTCTACCGGTACCTCTTATAAAGAGTGCATCCCCCGTAAAGACCATATTCTCTATAAGGTAACTCATGCAACCATTTGTATGTCCTGGCGTAGCTATTGCTTTTAAACTATATCTGCCAAACTTTCTGATTTCACCGTCTGCAATATTTTCATCAGCACATTCAACATTAGTATCTTGTCCCGTGATGGTTTTACAGCCTGTATTCTCTCTTAAACTATCTGCTGAGGTTATGTGGTCTGCATGCACGTGTGTCTCTAAAGAATATTTCAATTTAAGTTCCAATTCTTTGATAAGTTGTATGTCCCGTGAGAATTGCTCTTTCACTGGATCTATAATAATTGCTTCTTTGCTTTCTTCATCTGCAAGAAGGTAAGTATAGGTTTCAGTTTCTTTATCAAAAAGTTGTCTAAAAATTATTGCCATCCCTTGATTCTAAGATACTTTGGAACATTATGCATCCATCCAAAGGATAATCCTTTGGGATGAAGACCTGCTTGCTTCTAAAATGCTCTAATTATAAGCAGTTGAATTCAACTCAAAAAAAATATATGAAATTAATTACTATTCTTATAGTGTTCTTATTGAATTCTAATTGGGCTTTTGCTGAAAATCAAAGACAGTATATTAAATTCCCCAATGATAATGCAACCCAAAATCATACTATTAGTAATGAGCTAGAAAATATAAAAGTTCATCTGCGCTCTATTACGCCAATGCCAAACCTACTTGTTGACTACTCTTTGAAAGTAGAAAATAATCAGGTTCTTGATAGAGACACAAGTTTTGATGACATTGTTGGTACATATCTTTTGAACGATGGAACTGATTCTTCTACTTTAATAATGGACATAGTGAATGCGAGA
>CAYQSL010000183.1:0-3698 GCA_964420165.1 uncultured Gammaproteobacteria bacterium
TCGTAAACAAATCGAGGTGGACCATCAAGAATTGTTTTTTTAAATTTGATATCTCCTAGAGATTCATGCTTAATAGATAGAACATCAGCTTTAAGGCTTACTTCTTTAATCACAATGATTTTTTCAACAGCAAATGCTGGAATAACCAAAGAGCTGATTAACAAAGCGAATATAAAAAATTTCAAGGAAAAAGCTCTCATATAAATTATTATATTAGTATAGCTTAATCAAAAAGTGCAGACCCTTAAATCATTTACCTGAAATAACCCCTAATGAACTCAAAAAAACAAATCGCAATAATCGGCTCTACAGGCTATACCGGAGCTACCTTAGTAAGGATTCTAAGCGCGCACCCTCAAGTTGAAATTAAATATTTATCTTCGAATCAATACGCTGGACAAAAATACTCTTCAGTGTTTCCCGAATTTACCGGAAGAGTTGATTTGGAATGTGTGAATGCAGATGTCATCCTCGAATCACGTAGTGATTCGGGGATCCAGTTAATTGACTCTGTTGATTTAGTTTTCTTTGCAACGCCTAATGGATTAGCAAAAGACTACGTGCCAAGTTTAATTGCCAAAGGAATTCATGTAGTCGATCTTAGTGCTGATTATCGTTTTAAAGATCTTAGTACTTATGAAACTTGGTATGGCTTTAAACGTGATGATAAAGATACAAATGCAAAAGCTATTTATGGTTTAGTTGAATTCAATCGTAAACAAGTGAACTCTAATAGCTCCGGATCAGTGATTGGTAACCCTGGCTGTTATACAACTTCTAGTATTCTTGCTTTAGGACCATTACTAAAATATGCAGCAGAGAAAGATATAGAATCAATAGATTGGAATTCAATTATCATCGATGGTAAATCTGCTATCAGCGGCGCTGGTCGCAAAGCTGAGACTCAGTTACTCTACACAGAACTTAATGAAAGCTGCTCACCTTATAACCTTGGTGGCAAGCACCGTCACATACCCGAACTTGAAGAGTTCTTCAATGATTTATGCAAGAAAGAAATTAATCTAACCTTCTCTCCACATTTAGTGCCTATGAGCTATGGCTTGCTTACCACTTGCTATGTGAGTGTTAAAGATCCTCAATTTACAGAAAAAACTTTACGCGAAATTTATCAAAAAGCATATCAATGTGAATATTTTGTTCACTTGCTTGATGAGGGTGTCTATCCTAAAACCCTCTCAGTAGTTGGCACTAACAATGCTCACGTGCAAGTATTCTATGATGCTAAAACCCAGAAAGCGATTATCACCAGTGCCATTGATAACCTCTATAAAGGTGCTGCCGGTCAAGCAGTGCAGAATATGAATTTGGTTTTTGGTTTTGATGAGAATTTGTCATTGTAAGCGCGTCATTGCGAGGAGCGTAGTGACGAAGCAATCCACACTTACCTGTTTAATCATCCAATGCCGTCATTGCGAGCATAGCGAAGCAATCCACTTACTAAAGTCTACAAATTTCAGAATACAAATCTTCCCATGTGGGATTTGACATTTCTATTAATTTTAGCTTTGCCGCTCTCGATCCTCCTTTCAACTGTTTCTCTCTTCTAATTGCATCAATCATGGTTTCAAAAATTTCATAATATACAAATAAATGACAAGAATACTGTGTCGTAAACCCAGGTATCAATTGATTTTGATGTTCATAAACTCTTTTAATTAAATTTGAAGTTACACCAACATACAAAGTGCCTTTCTTCTTATTTGCCATTATATAAATAGCTGGTCTTTTCATAATTCCCCCAAATTATGGATTGCTTGATCAAGCCCTACCTTTCGCAATGAGAACAGTTAATAAGCTATAATTTAAGCGCTATATATCATAGCAATATGGATTGCTTCGTCGCTTTCAGCTCCTCGCAATGACGCAGTTCTGGCTCTAAAGATCATAACCAAAATGAAAAAATACAAAATAGCTATATTAGGTGCAACAGGAAACGTTGGTAGATTACTTCTAGAGATTCTTGAAGAAAGAAATTTCCCTTATGAATCTATCAAATTACTGGCAAGTGAAAGATCAGTTGGACAAAAAGTTACCTCAGGTAAAGGTGATGAGTACACCATAGAACTTGCTTGTCCTGAAGCTTTTGATGGCATTGAGATTGTTTTTGCTTCAGCAGGCGCTTCTGTAAGTAAAGCTCTTGCTCCAGAAATTGTAAAACGCGGTGGTGTGATCATCGATAACTCTAGTGCTTTTAGAATGGATGATAATGTGCCGCTAGTAGTACCAGAAGTAAATGCCGAAGACATCAAAAAACATCAAGGCATTCTTGCAAATCCAAATTGCTCAACAGCTCCACTTGTACTTGCGCTCAAACAACTCGATGAAAAATTCAAACTCAAACGTGTAGTTGTCAGCACTTACCAAAGTGTCTCAGGCGCTGGCAAAGCAGCTATGGATGAGTTAACAACAGCTACAGAAAAACAATTAAAGAACGAGAACCATAATTACGAAGCCTTCGTGCATCCGATAGCTTTCAATCTCATTCCGCAAATCGATGTGTTCATGGAAAACGGTTATACAAAAGAAGAAATGAAACTTATAAATGAAAGCCGTAAAATGCTTCACCGACCTGATCTTGCAATAACTTGCACAGCTGTTAGAGTGCCAGTTTATATCAGTCATTCAGAGTCAGTGAATTTTGAGTTTGAGAAAGCTACTACTCTTGCTCAAGTTAAAGAAGTTTTAGCGCAGACTAAATCTCTTGAAATAATGGATGACCCTGCAAATAAAGTCTATCCAATGCCAGCACAAGTAGCAGGTAAAGACCCTGTTTATGTAGGCAGGTTAAGAGCAGACGAAAGCCATCCAAACACCTTCAACATGTGGCTTGTATCCGATAATCTAAGAATTGGCGCTGCACTCAATGCCGTTAGAATCGGGGAAGCCTTAATCGGCTACTTAGCCCCAAAGTGCTAAACTCTTAAGTTATGGATTTCGGCGCAATTATCACAGCAATGATCACCCCTTTCAAAGAAGAGAAACCTTCTGAGATTGATTACCTTGCTTGTGAGAAGTTGATTAAACATCTAATCAAAAATGGCAGTGACTCTTTAGTAATTTCTGGGACCACTGGCGAAAGTCCAACTCTTACTCATGATGAAGAAATTGAACTTCTTAAATTCACTAAAGCTCTGCTTAAAAAAGAAAACTCTAATGCCAAAATTATTTTTGGTGCTGGTTCTAACTGCACCCAGACTGCAATCACCATGAGCCAAAGAGCAGAAGCTAATGGAGCTGATGCCTTACTTATAGTTACTCCTTATTACAACAAACCTAATCAAAAAGGTCTTTATGAGCACTATAAATTGATTGCTAACTCTACTAAGTTACCAATTATTCTTTACAATGTACCTGGACGCACGAATATTTCCCTTCAAGCCTGCACTATAGCTAGCCTAGTTAAGGATTTTCCTCATATCTATGGACTAAAAGAAGCTTCGACTAACTTTGATTTAATCTCTAAAATTAGAACTCAATTGAATAGTTCTCAATTCAAAATTTACTCTGGCGATGATAGTCTAACCCTGCCAATGCTGGCAATTGGTGCTGATGGAGTGATTTCCGTGGCATCACATTTAGTCGGTAATGAAATGCAAGAGATGTTTAAAGAGCTTAAAGCCGGGAATATAGAAGTAGCTAAGAAAATTCATTTAGAGCTTTTTCCTCTTTTTGAAGCA
>CAYQSL010000184.1:0-3677 GCA_964420165.1 uncultured Gammaproteobacteria bacterium
AAAAAAATATAAATAAAACAAGAAATAGTAGATTAATTAAATAATGTAAGTTGTGAATACTTAATAGAGTACCTGCCGCTATTTCATGGACTCTGAATAAGTGCCTAAGATAAGCTTTGCTGTGATTCTTGCAAGTGTAACAAGTACAGCCTTCTATTAGGGGTGAAAAATCTTCTGTGTATCTTGAATTTTTGATTAGTTCTCTATTGCCATTACTGTCAAAGAAAGCTCCATGTCTGGCAATCCTGGTGGGCATTACACAATCAAACATATCTATGCCGGAGGCAATTGCTTTTACAATATCTTCTTTAGTACCAATGCCCATAAGGTATCTAGGTTTATTCTCTGGTAGTAGAGGTGTAGTAAATTCTACAATTGAATCTATGTCCTCTCTTGATTCACCAACCGAGACCCCGCCAATAGCATAACCAGGACTATCAAAAGCAGTTATTGCTTTAGCACTCTGCTCTCTGAGATCCTTATGAATACCGCCTTGCACTATAAGAAAGAGTGCTTGATTTACAGGTCTTGAACCATTCTCCAAGGCTTGTTGATGAGCTTTAACACATCTCTCTGCCCAGAGATGTGTTCTCTCCATGGCGATTTTTGTATCTTCATAGCTTGCACCACCATCAGGACAATGATCAAAAGCCATGATGATATCTGCACCAAGTTGGTTTTGGACATGAATAGATTTTTCTGGATCGATAAAATGTTTTGCTCCAGTAACATGATCAATAAATTCTGCACCCTTGTCTGTGATTTTACATTTATCAATTCTGCTCTGTGAGAAGATTTGAAAGCCACCAGAATCAGTAAGAAAAGGTTTTTGATATGAAGTCCATTTATGTAAGCCACCAGCTTTTTCAATCAGATCTCCGCCAGGTCTAAGATGTAAATGATAAGTATTAGAAAGTACTATCTGCGTGCCACAGGCATCAAGCTGATCAAAAGTTAGAGCTTTGATTGTAGATTGAGTTGCAACTGGCATGAAGACTGGAGTCTCAATCATGCCATGATCAGTTTCAATAATTCCAGCACGTGCTTTATTATGTGTTTTTAAAAGTTTAAAAGAGAATGGCACAGAGACTATTCTAAGCTATGTTTTGTTGAGATTGCTGCTCTTTTATTTTTTGATTAACATCCTCTTGAACTATTTCATTATTTGCTTTTTGTGCTGGAGCTTGCTCTGTAGTAGTGGTTTGATTAGCTTTCTGGCGCTCATCTTGCGTACGTTGTGAAAATGCTTGTTCACTTTGAGAATATAAACTTCCAGATTCTTGAGAACCACCATGATCTACTCTTTCTCTACTGACATTCATACTGCCATCAGCATTAGTTTTAATTTGATTATAAGCATTATCATTTTTACCAATTTGATTTGCATCAACTAAACCTTCAATTTTTGAACCTGTGTAATTGATTTTCATATTCATGCCTAATTCTTTAGCTGCTTGCTGTGCGGCTTGAGCATTAGCCATTGCAGATTTTAAACCGTGACATGAATCGTAAATAATATTCAGTTCTTTTAGCTCAGGAGTTTTTGCTAAAAGCTCTTTGAAATAAGCACTGTCTTTAACTCCAAAGCCTTTGTAATCTTTGCCGATAACTCCTGATTGAAGCATGGTAGAACCATCTTCACTACCATGACCTTTCATGACCATAGTAAGTCTGTCAAACTTAATTCCAGCTTCATGACCTTTGTCTATTAAATTAGAAATACCATCTTTCGCTAATTGTCCATCGCCTTGGTATGCTGCATTGAATTGATTACCAGTAATTGGATTATCAGTGAGACCAGCTTTATGTTTAAGTAAGCCAGCCATACCTTCTAGGCCACCTTCTGTACTATCAAAAGCATTACCATCCGTATTTTCATTTGGATTATTTAATATATGAGCAGTTAGATTTGCATGGAATTCTCCACCAAATTTTTTCTCACTTTGGTCTACTAAATTTTGCATGCCTGTTTTACCATTGGCACTAGTCTCAGTAAGCTTCTCATCAAGTGTTGCTGAGAGATGATAAGCACCACTCATTTGATATAAGGCATTCTCTTCTTTAAACCCATTCTTGCTTGCATAAGAATTTAATAGCTCATTAGGATTCAATCCCATCTCTTTAGCCATATCCTGATAAGTTGCTCTATTGATATTGTCCGCTAATTTCTTGGTATCCGTATTGTCAATTGGTCCTGTATCAGTTACATCGTGAGCTTTTGCATGTTTTAAAGCTTCGGCTACACTTCCAGTTTCGTTAAGTTTTTGTCCGAAGGCATTCATGTAAGCATTTGAAACTATTCCTTCAGGAATATAATTATCAATTTTTGAATAGGCATTCATCATTGAACCAATGCCATCTTTGTGAAGCCCATCTTTACTAAGATTGAAGGCAGTTGCCAGTGAAAGTGAATCGGCATTTTTAGTTGCTTCTTCAAATTTGCCATCGAATTTTTCTAAAGTTTGATTAAGTGCTTTATTTAAATGCGCATCGTCAGCAAAGACTCCACCAATAAGATTTCCTCTAATGTCATTCCAGAGTTTTTTAGTATCTACTCCCTGAATGCCTTTCAATCCTGAATCTTCGGGTACTTCAGTTAATTTGAAATCTCTTTTGTGATATTGACCAAAAGAACCTTGACCCTGACCGTAATAGCCCTCTAGACCACCTTTGCCGAAATCGTCATAAGCTTTTGGATCTACTTTGTAATTAGAATTTGAAGGATCTGCATTTAAAGAAGTGCCATTTGCTTTTGAATTTAAAATTTGTTTTGCATCAAAGGCTTTAGCTAGATTCCATGGAGAATTATCATTCACATACTTCTGTGCATTATTTCCATTGTTATAAGCGAGGCTTGCAAAATCACTTAATTCTTGTGATCTTAATCCAGCATCATTGTTGAAAAGTCGTTGCGCTGTTGCACTGTCTTGGCCGCTACCGATGTTAAGTACTCCAGTACCTGCTATAGCTGACCTAATCGGTCCAGCAAAAGATCGCTCCAATGATTTATTAATGTCTGTGCCCATGAATTGAGTAAATAAAGTCAAAGTTAATGGGAGCTTATCTTTTTTGAAGATCATCTAATTGGACTAGGGGACGTCATCCTGAGCCCACGAAGTGGGCGTGAGGATCCAGTCTTATTAATATGCTTTCGATTATGCCTGGATCATTACGTCGCTGCGCTCCTCATGATGACGTCATATCACTGTAGATAATTCCACGGAGTACTTTTGAGTAGGTTTAAATTCAAGTCCAATGGGGGCAAAAAGTATTAACGCAAGTTTAAAGGTACTATTAGGTAATATATGAACGAAGAAAGAGAAAAACAAATCCCCTGTATAGTAGGAAGCGGTGTACTAACTTCTAAGAAAGACATGATGCGCTTACTTAGAGGTTTTGATCATGTTAAGTTTACCGATATTATCGATGATAAAGTGCAAATACAAGACGAAGCTTTTGTTGTAGAGGTCTTCTGTAACGACTTTGAGAGCACTGTAGTTTTTAATAGAAGAATGCATATTAATGTGCAGAATTTTGAATATCTAAGAATAGTCCAAAACCAACCTGGTGTAGTTGAGCTTATTGAGGGACATAGAACTTTAAGACTTGAGTGTGCTACTGATCCTTTCTTGAATAAAGACATTCTCATGAGTGAATCAATTGAGAATAGAGCTAAT
>CAYQSL010000185.1:0-3632 GCA_964420165.1 uncultured Gammaproteobacteria bacterium
ATAACGGTGTTGGTACAGACTTAAGATTAGTACCTGGTATCATCATCCCTATCGGTGAGAAATCACAACTTAGAGCTGGTATGCCTTTCGGTTTAACTAGCGATAGCGCAGATATTGGTGCTCAAGTTAGCTACTTCACAATGTTCTAAAAAATAAATCTAATAGATTATTTTTAAAAGCTCAGTTATTACAACTGGGCTTTTTTTTGTACTTAGTGTCGCCCCATTAACTCTATTGGGAAATTGCTATAGAATGTAAATAGACGAGGTGAACTCATATGACACAAACTGTTACTAATCAAGATTTACAACAATTAACAACCGAAATACAAATACATTCACAAGTTTTTACTAAGGTAAAACAAGAAGTGCATAAGAAGATCGTTGGACAAGAAGTCTTTATAGAAAGGCTTTTATTGGGCTTAATTGCAGGTGGGCACATCCTCATTGAAGGTGTACCTGGTCTGGCTAAGACTGAGACGGTTAAATCGCTTTCAGACTGTATTGGTTTGAATTTCCAAAGAATCCAATTCACTCCAGATCTTTTGCCGGCAGATTTAATTGGTACTCAGATTTATAGACCAAATACTAATGAGTTTGAGATCAAGAAGGGTCCTTTGTTTAGTAATTTAATTTTGGCAGATGAAATTAACCGTGCTCCAGCTAAAGTTCAATCAGCTTTACTTGAAGCAATGGCTGAGAAACATATCACTATTGGCGACACGACGTTTCATTTGGATGAACCGTTTATAGTTCTAGCAACTCAGAATCCACTTGAACAGGAAGGCACCTATGCCCTTCCAGAAGCGCAAATGGACAGATTTATGATGAAGCTGAAGATTGATTATCCAAATCGTGATGAAGAAAAGAAAATCATGAACTTGATGTCAGTTAAGCAAAAATTCAGTCTAGGACAAGTTATCAACAAGGATGATATTTTCAAAGCAAGAGAACTTGTAGATAAAGTTTACTTAGATGAAAAAGTTCAGGACTATATCATCGACATTATTTTTGCAACAAGAACTGGTGAAGCTAAGGTCTCTGGTAAATTCCAGAAGATCAAAGAGCTTGAGGGCTTGATTGAATATGGCGCGTCACCTAGAGCTTCAATTGCTATTTCTCTTGCTGCAAGAACTTATGCATATCTTCAAGGTAGAGCTTATGTAACTCCACAAGATGTTAAGAACGTCGGTTTCGATGTGCTTAGACAGCGTATTGTGATTAGCTTTGAAGCACAAGCTGAAGAGAAAACTACAGACGATATTATTTCAATAATTTTTGATTCGATAGAAGTTCCGTAATGCTAATTACAAGAGAATTACTTGCCAAAATAAAAAAGATTCAGATCCGCACCGAAAAATTTGCGACTGAAATTTTATCTGGCGAGTATAGATCTGCATTTAGAGGTAAAGGTCTTAACTTCGATAAGATACGTGAATATCAATTTGGTGATGATATCCGTAATATCGATTGGAAAGTTACGGCAAGGATGAATGATCCTTTTATTAGGCAATACAAAGAAGAGCGTCAGCTGAGCATTGTAATAATTCTTGATATGAGCGCTTCTAATAATTTTGGTACGCAAATGCAAACCAAACAAGAAATGTCTACAGAGCTGGCATCAGTGCTAGCGACCCTAGCTATCAAAAACAACGATAAAGTCGGCATGATGATTGTGACTGATGTTATTGAGTCCTATATAGTACCTAAACAAGGTAAGGCTCATGTCTTTAGAATTATCAAAGATCTAATTACTTACAAACCAAAATCCAAGAAAACTAATCTTAAGAAGGTTCTTGAAGAAGCCATAACTTTAATACCGCGTAATTCTGTAGTCTTCTTGATTTCAGATTTCATCAGTTCTGATACGGAAAAAGATCTCAATGAAAACTTTAACTATGAAAAAGAATTGAAATTATTAAGTAAAACTCAGGATCTAATAGCGATTTCCATTAGAGATCCGCGTGAATTTGAATTGCCGGAGATCGGTTTGATCGAAGTGGTCAATCCAGAAACTGGTCATAAAGACCTTTTGAACCTTAATCGTAAAAGTGTACGTTTGCGTTTTGCAGAGATGCAAAACAAGCATGTAAATTTTCTGGTCGATAAATTTAAAAGATTAGGAATTGATTTTCTTAATCTGCAAACAGGCAAACCTTATATACAAACACTTTTGACTTTATTTTTAACTAGAGAGCGTAGGAATTAATATGGGCGAGCAAGAAGCAACACCAGATGATTTAAGAGATATTCATGGCTTTATGGCTATTCAAATTCCAACTTGGGTTTGGGTAGTTTTGGCTTTAATTGCTTTAGCTCTTGTAGTTTGGTTGCTTTTAAAGTATGTCTTCAAACCTAAGCCTAAAGTGCCTTTGAGCGTATTTGAGGAAACGGTAAATCAATTGCGAGCTTTAGATCTTAACGCAGGTAGCAAAGATTTCTATATAAACTATTCTGAAATTGTAAGACTCTATTTAGAGAAACGTTTACATATTTCTTTATTGGATAAAACTGCTGATGAAATAAAGCCAATATTAATTGTGCATCCAAAAATCCAAACTAATAACGCTATGTCACTTACGCATATATTTTTAAAAGCAGATTTGGCGAAATTCGCTAAGCAAGAGCTTTCTCGGTTGGAAAAAGAAAGTGATATTAATCAAACTATTCAAGTTCTTACTACCGTAGAGGAAGTTGTTAGTTTAGAAGAACAAAAACTTGCAGCAATAGAAAAACCAGAGGAGATTAAAGTATGATCTTTTTACATCCTTGGATTCTCTTACTTATAATTCCAGTTCTTTTAGTTGCAATAATTTATTTCTTCAAGACTAAACAAAACGATCTAACTATTTCTTTAGTAGATACTAAAACCAGCTATGCAAATGCTTTTGATAAGCTTGGCTTTTATTTGCCTTTCCTCTTGCGTATAGTAGTTTTGGTGTTAATTGTTATTATGCTGGCTAGACCTCAGATAGGCGAGTCTTATACTGTAAATAAGCATAATGGCTTGGATATATTTTTTGCAGTTGATACTTCGCAAAGTATGTCTGCGCCTGATCTGAAATTAAACGGCAGAGCTGTTGATAGATTAACTGTCTTGAAAAAAACCCTCACTGATTTTGTGAAGAGGAGAACCAATGACAGATTGGGACTTTTGGTTTTTGGAGAAGAGGCGTTTACTCAATGTCCTTTGACTTTAGATCATGGGGCAATTCTTGATTTAATTAGCCACTTGGAAATTGGTATGGTAGGTAATGCGACTGCAATCGGTTCAGCAATTGCTATTGGTGTGAAGCGTTTAAAAGACTTGCCAGCTAAATCCAAAGTCCTTATCCTAATGACCGATGGTCAGAACACCGCCGGTAATATTTCTCCAGAAGTAGCAACTGAACTTGCAAGAGAGCTTGGAATAAAAATTTATGCAATTGGTATTGGACAAGAAGGTGAAATACCCATGAAAATAGATACTCCTTTTGGTCCGCTTACTGTGATGCAACAAACTGTTATTGATGAAGATTTATTAGTTCAGATGTCTGAATCAACAGGTGGCAAATATTTCAGAGCTAGAAATACTGAGGAATTAGAAAAAATTTATAGTTATATAGATAAATTAGAAAAAACAGAAGTCCAAGT
>CAYQSL010000186.1:0-3581 GCA_964420165.1 uncultured Gammaproteobacteria bacterium
CAAAGAATTTATCAAGAATAATTTTACCTAAATACATTTCATCTCCAATGTTTTCATCTGTAAAGATTCTATTCCTTCTTCTTAACCCCTTAAAACAGCCTAGTTTCTCTGTTTTATTCTGCCCTCCTCTATATGATCTAGATGAACTCATAAAAATGGATTTACCTAGGTCATTTAGTGTAGATGAATCCAAAACCAGCTTCAAAAGGTAATTTTAATGGTCTATTTCTGGGACTATTTTAATTTAAGAATAAGAAATATTCTCTATACTAATTTGCACGACAAGGAGGCACATATGTCAATATTGAAGAAAAGAGAGGAAATAGCAATGGATAACGTGGAGACCAAAGCGCTTAAAAACACAAACATTCTCATCGTAGATGATAACCCTGATGATAGTTTGATCATAAAGGAAATTATCGAGGAGAATATGCACAGTAATAATCCTCAAATTACTGTTGAAATACAGGGACATACCGACAATACCGGTACTGTTGCTGCTAATTTTGACCAAGCTATTGAAGCTTGTTACGGTAAAGATTATGACTTGTGCTTACTTGACTATAAACTTGGAAAGCGTGATGGTATCAGAGTTCTAAAAGATTTTCGTGAACATGGATTTATAATGCCTGTGATTTTTTTAACAGGTCAAGGCAATGAAGAAGTGGCAGTTGAAGCAATGCAATCAGGTGCTTCTAATTATTTTTCAAAAAGAAATATCGATGCCTTGAAGTTTATTAAAGCAATCCGCCATGCAATTCATGAAAGTAAAATGCTTAATAATGTTTCAGAATGGCTCTTTGATTAGTGTCTATACGAAATGGGGTTATTAAAAAAAAATAACTTGCTTAATTGCTAAAGAAAAGATTAAGATAGTTTCTTGGCTTTATACGATGGAGTAAAAAATAAGAATGAGTTTTAAAAAGTTTTTTTCGCTAGAGAGGTGTGAGGTTGAGAATGATGAATCTCAAGAGATGTCGTCTTTTATTATGAAAGATGATTTCGAAAGAGATATGACTGAAACTCTTCTTACCCCATTGCCAGATGCTGAGGCATTATCTGAAATTAATATATTTCTTGCTGAGGATTCTGATGACGATTATTTTCTGATGTCTGAAGCATTAGATAGATCTATTTATAAACACAAACTTACTTGGCTAAAAAACGGCAAAGAATTGATTGATAAATTAGAAGAAGCTTATACTCAAACTGCATTACCAGATTTATTGTTGCTGGATTTGAACATGCCTAAAGTTAATGGACATGAGGTTTTGAAATTTATAAAATCAGATTCAAGATTCAAAAATATTCTTACAATTGTTCTTACTAGCTCTAAATCTCCAGCCGATATCGAAATGGCTTACGAGAATGGTGCGAATGCTTTCTTGGTGAAAGGTTCTAGATTTGATAAACTAGTTGAAGCCATTAGTTCTCTAAAGAGATTTTGGTTTGACTATGCTCAAAGACCTCAGACTTGAAGAAAAAATTACTCTATATATTTGCATCGCAATTCTAGTTGGTGCTTTATTTGTAACTGCTGCCATTTCTAATATCAAAAGTGGAGCTAGGTTTGTTTCAGTTAGAGGCTTGTCGGAAAGAGAAGTGACTGCTGATCTAGCACTCTGGCCGATTAAAGCTAGTGCTGCTGCAAATACACTTCCTGAGATATTTTCACAAATTAGCAGTAATCAAAAATTTATTGTAGATTTTCTTAAAGCTAAAGGTTTTACTGATGATGAAATTAACATCACTCAACCGCAAGTTACTGATAGGCAAGCGCAACTTTATTACGAGAACAATAATGCAAGCAGCCAAAGATATATAGCTGAGATTGGCGTACTTTTAAAAACCAATAAAATAGATAAAGTCAAAAAAGCTGGACAAGAAATTGGTGAGCTAGTTGGCAAGGGTGTTACACTCTCGTCTACAAGTGTGGAGTATTTATATACTAAGCTCAATGATATTAAACCAGCAATGATTGAAGAGGCTACTAAAGAGGCTCGCAAAGCTGCAGAGAAATTTGCAAAAAATTCTGGCAGTATGTTGGGTCGCATCAAACATGCTAACCAAGGACTTTTCACTATAGAGCCAGTACACTTCTATACTCAAGAACAGAAGAATATTAGAGTGGTGACGGATATAGAGTATTTTTTACGTTAATTTTTGAAAGCTTTATTGCGTAATGTGATATTCCATATGGATTCGGTTGCGTTCATTTGCAGTAAATCAAGCTCGCCTTGTAACACGCTTCGCGACGGAAAAATCTTATTAATTCGCCATGTACATGAGAACTACGCGGCTTGCTGATTTACTAAGCAAGTTCACTTACCTCATCTCATATTCATATCAATTATTACGCTTACTAAAGATTTCAAAAATTAAAGTAAAAAGCTCATTGAAGTGTTGTATGAATTTTATTGCTTAGCTACGCTGGAAATGACAGTTCTATTCGGCTATTCAGCTCGAATAATTTTATTGAAAAAGCAATGATTATCAAGTTTTGGGTCTAGGCATTTATATAATCACGGATTCTATCTGCAAAAGAGGAGCCGCGAATCTTAAATTCAGGATTTTGAATAAAACTTGATAGTTTTTCAAATGCATCATTGCCAAGATCTAATTCAATCTTTCCTTCTCTTTGATGCAGCGGTGTTTCCCCAGCTGCAAATTCCGTGTATGTTGGAGTAAGTCTTATTGTCATTTCTTGATTCCCATGACCGGATAAAGCTCCCTGTGCTGGAAATTCCATGCTTAAGATTTTTGGTTTTTCCTGGAGACTTGTTGGATTAGCAACAGCAACTCTTACTACATTCCTATCTCCCGATTTTAAACTCGCACCATCAAATAGACTGAAGAGGAGATTGGTACTAGAACCTTCTTTATGTATATTGATAATAGTTTTTGGTGATTCTAATTTAGCCATTAAAGTCTCAAGTTCTCTATTTTTAAAGTCTATAAAATCTTGTTTATCTAACCCAACAAACTTTCTAAAATTGCTAATTAATTCTCCTGAAACTTTATGAAGAGTTTCCCAGAAATTTAATAGAGGTAACACTAAAGTATCATCATGAGTTTCGCTCTCTTTTCGGGATAAACCCTGAAAACGTTGAATAGAAGCATTCATTTTACAATTAAGGTCTGATGCCAATTGTTTCGCAAATGTGGGTCCATGAGGATCATGCTCTTTTGTTGGTAACCAATTAACATCTGTACTTGCCTTAGTTAAAGCTGCTATGCCTTCTTGAACAAAGCTAGATTTTATTGGATTTGCCATTGATGTTAGTGTGTTCATTGATACCTTCCTTAAAATAATTATGGAAATCATTTTAGCATATTATTTGTGGCAAGTTATGTATTCTTGTTGAGCGAAAGTTTGATGAATACTTGGATCCTTACGTCTCTTCGAGGCTCAAGATGACGACATTTGTTCTTAGCTGTCAAAAGGACAACGAAGTGCAAGCAGCGTAGCGCAACCAGTGAAACGCAACCTATTACTGAAAAGATTTATCTTTTAAGAAGTGATTTAGCTTGGTATCTATGTCCATGCACGTAAGCAAGGATCTGGTTACGAGTGTCGATAG
>CAYQSL010000187.1:0-3554 GCA_964420165.1 uncultured Gammaproteobacteria bacterium
GCCTTGGTAAGCTCTCCATGCTCAAGCCCAGTATTAATCAGTGTTATATCAGTAGCTGCTGCAAGTAAATCTTTATTCACAAGTTTTCTGATTACTTTTGGCTACTCACTTGGCTATACTGCAATAATTTTTGTTGCAAGCCTATCTACAGGCCTGATCAAACAATTAGATTGGTTCAAACACAATCACGACAAAGTTGTTAAGATTAGTGCAACAGTTTTACTCTTAGTTGGCGTTTATTATACAATTGTTGGCATAAGCAATTTAATATAGATGCCATTAATGGAAGAAAAATTTATTATCAAAGCAAAAGAAGACTTAAGTAAAAGAGTCTCAGAGAAAAGATTTAACCATACAGCATCAGTTGCTGAAACTGCTTTAAGGATTGCAAACCACTTTGCAAATTTAGATCTTGAGCAAAATTCCAACCAAAATTTAAGACCAAAGATCAAAGCAACTAAAGAAATTCTCAATACCGATGATTACATCGGGAAAATAGAAGTTGCTGCTTGGTTGCACGATAGCTGTAAAGAAATCCCCGGTATGGATTTACTTAAACTTGCTGAGTTTTACAAAATCAAAGTTTTTGATGAAGATCTTGAGTTTCCTAATGTATTACATGCAAGGATAGGTGCAGCTTGGGTTGAAGAAGAGTACGGTATCAAAGATCCGCATATTTTACATGCCATTGAAGAACATACCCTTGGTGGAAATAATATGCTCCTCTCATCCAAGATTCTATACCTAGCAGATATGTTAGAACCTAATCGAGATGCTGGGCTTAAAACCAAGGATCCTGAACTAAGCACAGAGTTAGATTTAATTAGAAATTGTATCTTTATAGAAAATGACTTGGATAAGGCTTTGATTCAAGCGATGAACCAAAAGATCATTGAAGTACTTAAAGAAAACAAGTTAATTCATCCACTTAGTGTGGAGTCAAGGAACTGTTTAGTTTTAGGATCTTGCTGAGTCTACACCAAACGGTTGATAAGAAAATTCCAGAATGAAAGCCCCTATAGGTTTTTGTAACCAAAGGATCTGGGTACTTACTAAATAGTGCAAGAAAACAGCACCATAACAAAATCTTTACAGCTCATCAAAAATGAAAAACTTGATGAAGCTGAATTATTATTGAGGCAACAACTTTTAAAAAATCCTTCTCAACTACAAGTACTTAATATTCTGGGACAGGTTTACTTACATAAGAATGACTCAAGTTCTGCAATTAAACAATTAGAGAAATCAGTGAGAATCAATCCTAAAGATCACTTGGTGTATTATCATCTTGGACTTGCATATCAAAAAAACAAAGAATATCTGAAAGCAATAAATTCATTTGAAGCAAGTTACAAGCTCAACAAAAACAATCCTTCAATTTATAAATCCCTGGGATTTGTTAACGCAAAAGATCACTACTACTCTACAGCCTATGATTATTACAAGAAAGCTCTTAAGCATTTCAGGAATGACATTGAAGTTCTAACTAATTTATTCTATATAACTAAAAAACTTGGCTTATATAAAGAATGCATTTCATACAGTAAAGAACTATACAAGCTTCAAGACAGTCCCCAGAACTTAATGAATTTAATTTTCAATTCTCACAAAGATCCTGATTTAAACTTGGCGGACTTCAAAGTACTTGCAGAAGAATATTACAATAAATTTCTTAAAAGAGAGCACATAGATGCTGATTTCTCGCAACAATTAACTGCCAAGAAGTGCTTAAAAATTGGCTTTGTGAGTTACGATCTACGCGCGCATCCAGTGAGTACCTTCCTGCTTTCGATACTTGAAAGATTGAACAAAGAGGAGTTTGAAATAGTTTTATATTCAACAAACTCTAAGCAAGATCATATAACTGAGAAATTTAAATCCATCGCTAAAACTTTTAGAGAAATTCATGAACTAAATGATCTCGATGCTGCTAATTTAATTCATAATGACCAAGTAGATATTTTATTTGATTTATCTGGCTTTACCCTGGGACATAGACTCGGTGTTTTTGCCCACAAGCCAGCTCCTCTACAAATTTCATACATAGGTTACTTTGGAACTTTAGCTATGCCAGAAATGGATTACATTATCGCTGATGAAAATTTAGTTAAAGAAAATGAAGAACAGTTCTTTACCGAAAAGATCTTAAAGCTAAATCCTTGCTTCACTCATGCCAATTTAATTGAACTTAGTACAGCAAGCTCTAAGACTGCCTTTAGTAAAAATGGTTTTATTACCTTTGGCTGCACGAATAGATGGTATAAAATTTCAGAAGCTACTGTTAAAACCTGGTCAGAGATTTTAAAACAAGTGCCAGCATCAAAGTTTCTTTTAAACTGTGCAACTTTCGTTAGAGAATGTAATAAAACTTTTGTAGAAAATCTTTTTTCTAAGCATGGCATCAAAAAAGATAGGTTAATTTTCAAACACGCCTTACCTAGAGAAGAGTTTCTTGAAGACTATAAGGAAATTGATATATTACTAGATCCATTTCCATATGGTGGTGGTACAACATCCTTAGAAAGTTTATTAAACGGAGTTCCTGTAATCGCTATCGATGGCGATAGATGGGTGTCCAGAATGACTAGCACTAAACTTAAAGCTATCGGCTGCAATGAACTTGTTGCCAAGGATAAGGATGAATACATTCAACTTGCAGTAAATTTGGCACAAGATCGTGAAAAAATAAAAAACTATCGCTTAACCTTAAATTCAAGAATACAAAACTCTGAATTAAATATTGATAAATTCACTCAGAGATTTGAGAAAGCTCTAAAAGATGTATGGCAAAAGGAATCTAACAAATTATGAAAGCAGTAATCCTAGCAGGTGGACTTGGTACTAGAATATCAGAAGAAACCACAGTAAGACCTAAACCAATGGTAGAAGTTGGTGGCAAACCAATACTCTGGCACATCATGAAAATTTATTCGATGCATGGCATAAATGAATTTGTAATTTGCGCTGGCTACAAAGGCTATATGATCAAAGAGTACTTTGCAAACTATTTCTTACATAAATCGAATGTAACTTTTGATCTTGCAAACTATAAAATGCATATCCATGATCACCAATGCGAGCCCTGGAAAATCACAGTAATTGACACGGGCGAAGAATCAATGACGGGAGGCAGATTCAAAAGAGCTGCTCCTTATCTCCAAGGTGAAGATTTCTGCCTAACTTATGGCGATGGTGTTTCAAACGTAGATATAACCGAGCTAATCAGATTTCACAAAAATCATGGTAAATTAGCAACTCTAACTGCAGTTGCACCGGCAGGTAGATTTGGTTCACTGGGCTTAAGCGATGAGAATCAAGTAGAAAAATTCCAGGAGAAACTGCCTGGTGATGGCAGTTGGATCAATGGAGGATTTTTCGTAATGAATCCTAAAGTTATTGACTACATCGATGGAGACGAGACTATTTTAGAACGTGAACCTCTCGAGAGACTTGCAAGTCAAGGAGAGTTATTTGCTTATAAACATGATGATTTCTGGATGCCAATGGACACACTAAGAGACAAAATACGCTTAGAGGAAATGTGGGCAACTGGC
>CAYQSL010000188.1:0-2189 GCA_964420165.1 uncultured Gammaproteobacteria bacterium
ACGCCCATCTTTATCGATACAGCTTTGATTTATCACCAGTGGGAGACTAGTCTCATAAACCACATGCCTTAGATCACAAACAGCGCCTGCTTCATCGAAGAATATACTTTGCATAAATTGAATCAAAAAGTTATGAGGATTGATATAGGCAACCATAATTTCATTGCCAATTTCTTTAACCCAAATATCAAAATCTCTTTTCTCTACTTCACTTTGCAAACAGAGCATCTCTTTAAAACACTCAGAACTTAAATGCGCAAACTGATTCGCCAGATTAGCAATCTTTTTCTTAGTAAGAGTTGATTGGTGTAGCTTAAAGCCAGCCTCTTCTAAGCTAAACACCGAATGTAAGTCACGATATTTATCCAAGGTAAGCGAAGCTAAAACTTGAATCCCTGCTTGAAAAGCCCCAGGAGTATTGTGTTGAGGAAATCTACCTACTCTTTGATCACGAGGAGGTACTTTTAACTCGAGTAACCTGGCTTGTCCTGGAGATGAATAAACTATTCTTGATTGAGAGGGTAAATTGTTTTTTTTATTTGATTTAGAAGTCTTACTTAAGTAATTAAAATTATGCTTAATATTCAATGGCTGGCCTGGGGCAGTATTTAATACTTCCTGAGCAAGTTTAATAGCATCATCTATAGTTGCCGATTGCGACATCTGACCCAACCCCTCCTAGGGTTACATTACATTGTTGCTACCTTTGATTAAGATACAGTTAAAAGCCGTCATCCTCGGATCACGTAGTGATTCGGGGATCCAGTATGTTAGGGAAATTTCAGCAGACTGGGTTCCCAACCCTTCGGGTTGAGAATGACGAGCCTCTTCTTAGGAAATAGCCATTAGCTCATCTTCAAAGATCTTCTTCTTCTGATTAACCTCGTCTAGGTTGGCTTTTAGCTCATTAATCTTCTCAGGACTAGCATTTTTAATAAAGCCATCCGAGCTTAGTCTTGAATTCAAAACTTTAAGATCATTATCTAGTTTCTCAATTTGTTTTTTGATTTTCTCAGAAAGTTTATTGAGATCGACGATACCACTTAAAGGAACTATGACTTCGATTCCAGAAATTTGGTTTTTGAAAGCTGGTTTTGCCTCTACAGTATTGGATTCAAATCTCACTTGAGAGAGTTTCACTGGATTTTTTATATAATCAGAAAATTTCTCTAGCTTAGATTTCAACCCTTGATCTTTAACAACCAAGATCACTTCAAAATTCACTGACCATGGGATGTCTAAAGACTGGCGTATATTTCTTAAATTACCAATTAGATCTTTGATAAGTTCTACAGTGTTATTTGCTTCTGAGAAATTAAAAGCTTCAGCCTTTGGATAGCTTGCAAAACAAATAGACTTAACATCAGCATTATCAATTCCAGAGAAATCATATTTAGCTTTCAATTCTTGCCAAATCTCTTCAGTTATAAATGGAGCGATTGGATGCAATGCTCTTAAAGATGCTTCTAGAATATAAAAAAGAATTTGTTTTTGGCTAGATTTATCTGGATTGTCGATCTTGGTAAACTCAATATACCAATCACAGAAATCGAACCAAACGAACTCATAGATTAGCTTTTGTATTTTAGTTAGATCATAGTCCTTGAAGGCATTATCTATTTCAGCAAGTACAGCTGTAAACTTAGTTAAAACCCATTTATCAGTTTCAAGAAGTTTACTTGTATCCAAACCACTGATCGCTATAGGTCTGAATGTCTCACCATCATCGAGCTTGGTCATCACAAACTTAGTTGCATTAAAAAGCTTGTTACAAAATTTACGATACTGCTCGAAGGTATCAGAAGACCAACCTTCTTTTTCATTTTTACGACCAGGAAAGCGAACATCCTGTTGACCATGGATACCAACACTCGCGTACCATAATCTACTAGCATCAGCGCCGTATTTATTAACCATCTCCAAAGGATCAATAGCATTGCCTTTGGACTTACTCATCCGTTTACCATCAGGTGTTTGTACAACTGGATGAATCAAAATATCAGAGAAAGGTTGCTTGCCATTTTCAAAATATATACTTGAGAATATCATTCTTGTTACCCAGAGATTAATGATCTCTCTTGCAGTTGCAAGTACATCTGTCGGGTAGAATTTCTCAAAGACTTTCACATCAAAGTCACTAGTCTCAAGCTCACCTTTAGCAGACTTAAGAGTCTCAAACGGCCAGAGTG
>CAYQSL010000188.1:2199-3549 GCA_964420165.1 uncultured Gammaproteobacteria bacterium
ATCTAATACATCATCATCTTGCCTGTGATCTAATTCTCTAGCTTTATCTGCAGCATAGTATCTAGTCACCAAGCCGGACTCATCATCAGCAGGACTTTCCTTATCGTTAAAAGGATTAGGAGTACCAGCATTAGTCTCATAATAGAAAACAGGAATTCTATGTCCCCACCAAATCTGACGACTTACACACCAATCTTGAATATTTTCAAGCCAATTTTTAAAAATCACATTGTATCTTTCTGGAGTGAATTTAGATTTACCAGAAGCTACTAAATCAAGAGATTTTTTAGCAAGATCCTGCATTGCTAAATACCATTGCTCGCTTAGATAAGGTTCGATCTCTGTATTGCAACGATCGTGTAAGTCTTTTTCTTGATCGTATTCTTTGCTTTCGATATCACCAAGCAATTCTAGAACTTTATCTCTCGCTGCATACCTATCAAGCCCAGTCAATCCAAGGCTTTCAGGAATCTCTATGCAAGTTTTCATCTTGGCTTGCTTATCCATAATTATTGGTTTATCTAAGCCATGTCTTTTACTTATTTCATAGTCATTAGCATCATGTGCAGGAGTAACTTTAAGCGCGCCAGTACCAAAGTCAGTCTTCACATGTTCATCAAGAATTACAGGAATTTCTTTATTACTAAGTGGAATTAGGACTTTAATAGAGCCAGGTGCATTTTTTATTTGATTCACTAACTTAGAGAATCTTTCATCATTAGGATTAATCGCCACAGCCACATCACCAAACATAGTCTCAGGACGGGTTGTAGCAACAGTAATAGATTCATTAGAATCTTTTATCTGGTATTTAATTTCGTAAAGTTTTTTCTTAGTTGCTTCTTTAGTAATCTCTAAATCTGAAAGTGAAGTAAGACATTTAGGGCACCAATTCACTACACGATTACCACGATAAATTAATCCATCATTGAAGTATTTAATAAAAGCATTTTGCACCGCTGAAGCATAATGATCATCCATGGTGTAGCGAATGCGCTTATAGTCTGGACTAAAGCCGAGGACTTTCATTTGTTCGATGATCTTATTGCCGTAGTCTTCTTTCCAAGCCTTAACGCGCTTGAGGAATTCTTCTCTACCAAGATCTTCTTTACGTTTATGCTCAGTTTGCTTAAGATTTTTCTCGACTACAAGCTGAGTACCGATTCCAGCATGGTCAGTACCGATTTGCCAAAGTACATCTTTACCAAGCATACGGTTATAACGAATGAGAATGTCCTGAATAGTGCCACCCAAAGCATGACCCATATGAAGTTCACCGGTCACATTCGGCGGGGGTAAAGCAATAGAAAAACTCTCTGTATTATCACGGACAGTAGTATCAAAAATACC
>CAYQSL010000189.1:0-3543 GCA_964420165.1 uncultured Gammaproteobacteria bacterium
TGAGATAGAAGAAATTTCTCGCGAACTCTCTGATAGTGAGCGCTCTAAGTCAGTCTTATTGACTCAGGAAGAATCAATTGATGGCATAGTTAGTAGTTGTGCTAAAGCTGGTTTTAAAATTATTCAACCTTATGCAAATATAAGTTCAAGTGATTTAAATAAATTAAGATCACTCGGATATAAGGTTTTTAAGCCTTTAAGGGTTGCAAGTTATGAAAGTTTAGATGAAATTGAAGCCTACCAAAATGCAGCTGATTTAGTAATCCTAGATACTAAATCTAATGACCCAGAATTATTAGGCGGCACTGGTAAGGTTTTCGATTGGGAGATTTTTAACAAAGCTAAAGACGATTATCCGCTTGATTTTGCTTTAGCTGGTGGACTTTCAGCAGAGAACATTGCCGAGGCTATAAGGGTCACTCAGCCCTATATGGTTGATTTATCTAGCGGAGTTGAATCTAAGCCAGGTATTAAATCTCTATCTAAGCTAAAAGATTTATTCAATGCCATCAACAACTTTGCCGTAAATTAGAGGCATTTCTAGGCTATTTAGCCTATTGAATATTTTTGATATACAGCTATTAAACTAGCTTTAATAGTGATTTATAGCCAATAATGAATTAATTATGTTTGGAGATCAAGAATTAGACAAACTCTACACTGAATTGCAAGGTCTTACTACTGCAAGTAAACCAAGTAACGAAAAGAACTCTGTGTTTAGCTTTGAAGAAGAAGATTTAAATGTTCTTTTTGATAAGAAGGCAAGACATACAGCAGCTCCAGTGGCAAAACAAAAAAAAAATTCTGGAATTGACCAAGATTTTGTTTTAGGATTATCTTCTCACAAACCTAGCGCCAGTGACAAAGAACTCACTCTGGGAGAGTATTTGCAGAAGTATGGTGAAGTGGAAAAAGTTATAAATAAAGAACAAAAAAGTAGATCTAAGTATCATGGTGCTGACTACGATAAGTTGATAAACCTCGTTGAAGAAAACGAAAATCAACCAGTGAATAATCCTTTCAAAATGATGCATAAGGAATATAGTCGTGAGATGTTTATTTCTAAGAAGGTTGAAAACAGAATTGAAGCTGGTCAACAAAACAGAGAATCAAGTTCATCAAAAGCTAAGGCACTATTTATTAGTGATGTGCCACGCAGCAAAAGTGTTTTCTCGCAAATTAACAGAGATGAACGTAAGCCAATAAATAATCGCATTGAAAATTTCTCGAATGCTAAAGCTTCGTTGACTCACGAAAAATTCATGTCCCCACTTTCTCTGGAAAGATTTAACTCTAAAGATGCATAGGAGTTTTATTAAACAAGTTACTTTAAACTAATTAAGTATATTCCGATAAGCTATTTAATAAATTAAGCTACTAGTACAGCATTTGTATTAAACTTCTTATCGGGTTTTATTGATTTGAAATCTAGTAGGTGTTCTTTATCTTTATTCGCATTTGGATCCGAGTTCTTATAACACATAAGAGCAGCTCTACCAGAAGCATGAGCCAGCATATTTAATGTAAGTTTAGACCATTCAGTTTTAGCAAATCTTGCAATAAAATCAAGACTACTTTCACCTATAAATAAGCCTCCAGCAAGCTTTTTAATCATTTCTTTTGAGAATATTAACTCTATATCAAATAGGGCACCAGCAAAGTCTCTAATAGAGCCAAAAAGCTTCTCATTGCCGCCGAGTGCATATCCTCCAGTTGCAATAATGTCGCCAATTGAACTTAAAAGAGCTTTATGACCTTTACTTTCTTTGGTAAATATAGTGCCAATAGGGTCTTTATAGACTTCCTGTAGTAGCTCAAGACAGACTAGAGGTACTTTGATCAAACCTTCATACCAATTATCGAAGCGACCTTCTTTAATACCATACTTCTCTTCAAGCTTCGCATCAGTTGCCATCCAAATCTGATCAGTACCAGTTCCGGCACCACGAATAAGATATTTTGTTTTTATATCAGAGAGCCAAACAGTAGAAGTTTCAAGAAAATAACCAAAACTTTGATATACATTATTTTTCTCTTTTAATCCAATCCTCATACCATCAAAACCATAAGGAATAAAACTTGAATTAGTAATATTGTCTACAATTTTCGAAAGAAATCTTTTAGTGTTGTCTGAGATATTTAATTGCATTAATACAGCGCCTAAGAAATTGAATCCAATGGCTGCATAGGTTGAAAGCCCCTCCACCTTATGAAGAATTTTGAAAAAAGAATCTAACATGCTTATGTCTTCTTTTTTATTATTAAAAGGCTTATCGGATGAGCTTTTATTTTCTAATTCAGAGCCTAGATTAGTGGTTCTGTGAATATCAATTTTTGCAGCCTCTTGTTTTACAGATTCCGCCCTCTCGTTTTTTTCTCTTTCTGCTTCACTCGAGTTTTCTATTTTTGATACAGCTAGTGAAAATCTTTCTGGCTTAGGACTCTGTTTATCAGTAGGCGCGCGCTCTTCTGCTGTTTGCAAAACAGGCAAATTTTTTCTAGCCTCTAGGAGAGGAGCGTCAATCATATTGAGTTATCATTTAGAGTAAATCTATAATGACAGTAAGAAATTCTACTATACATTAATACACTTTGCTCTAAAAACCCATATATAGTTAAAATAAGTCCCCGATTTTGAAAGTGAAAAAATAAAATGGCGTCATTCCTCAGTCACAGTTCAAGATAATTTAGAGTTATCTTGAACTACCCTTGGTTTCGACATTAAGTAATTTTAATACAGAAAACTATCATACTCTTATGGATGTATGCTATTATAAAGGTATGGAAAATTTGATTTTAGGAATATTAGCTCTTGGCATTATATCTTGGCTTTTGTATTTTGTAATGAGAAGCTCTATGGTGAGAATGGAAAGCAATCACAAATTTTTATCGATTCCAGACTTACTCTTTTTGTTCTTAATTTCGTCACCTGAACAAAATTAAACAGTTTGAGTTTTTAGCTATAATCTGCATATCGGAGAGAGTGTTAGTTTTGTGATTTGATATAGAAGTATCGTCCTTCATTAAGTAGTTTTAATGAATTAATTCTCAATTCATTAAAACTACTTAATGTCAATAAATCGCTTATCGGGAATATAGCTTTTAAATAACTATTTTAGATTTAACTAAATTAAGGGCTAATGTTAGTATTTAATTTTAGTGCCTAAACGCAATGACATAAAAAAAATTCTTATAATCGGTGCCGGACCAATAATTATTGGACAAGCGTGTGAGTTTGATTATTCTGGTACCCAAGCCTGTAAAGCCCTTAAAGAAGAAGGCTTTGAAGTAATATTAATCAATAGTAATCCTGCAACAATCATGACTGATCCTCAGTTTGCAGACAAAACCTATATAGAGCCTATAACTCCTGAGTACGTTAGGAAAATAATTGAAATAGAAAGACCCGATGCAATTCTTCCAACTATGGGAGGGCAGACTAGTTTAAATACTGCTGTTGCACTTTGTAAAGATGGAACGCTTGCTGAATTTGGTGTGGAACTAATCGGTGCAAAGCTAGAAGCTATCGAGGTTGCAGAGGAT
>CAYQSL010000190.1:0-3535 GCA_964420165.1 uncultured Gammaproteobacteria bacterium
TGGGATGAAGCAAATATCGCTGCCAACATTTCTAGTGGTTCCTATAAAACCCAGGGAATGATTATTGCTCCGTGTAGTATGGGAACGCTGGCAAATATTGCTGCAGGCACTTCTAACAATCTTCTTGCTAGAGCTGCTGATGTAACTTTGAAAGAAAGAAGAAAACTTATTCTGGTCGTTAGAGAGACGCCTTTAAATACAATTCATTTAAGAAATATGTGCACACTAAGTGAAATCGGAGCGGTTATATTACCGGCGGCGCCTGGCTTTTACCAAAAACCAAAAACCATTCAAGATCAAGTAAATTTCATACTAGGCAAAACTTTAGATGTTGTCGGCATTGATCACGAGTTATTTAAACGTTGGACTAATAGTTAATGCAAATTAAAAACTATAATCTAGAAAGTTTTTTAGAAAAAGAATTAGAAATCCTTGAAGAGAAAAACTTACTTAGAAGAATTTCTTATTACTCTCAAAAAAATCTAATCAACTTCTCATCGAATGATTATTTAGGCTTAGCTGAAAACAAAGTGGCTCCTGCAGAAATCACTGCTCATGATATTGGTAGCTCTGGATCACGCTTGACTACAGGCACACATCCAATTCATTTAGAACTAGAGGAGTATATTGCCCAGTGGAAAAATACCGAAGCTGCTTTAGTATTTAGTAGCGGCTATTTAGCTAACAGTGGTGCAATCCCAGCACTCATGGGTCCTCAAGATGTAATTTTCTCAGATGAATTAAATCACGCTTGTATTTTTGACGGTATAAGACTTAGCGGTGCCAAAAAGTTTTTTTATAAACACAATGATACTGCCCACCTTAAAGAGCTCCTAGAGGCAAATCGCAATAATTATCAAAAAGCAATGGTAATCACCGACAGCGTTTTTAGTATGGATGGCGATAAAGCCAAACTTGAAGAGATTGTTTTTCTCAAGAATTTTTTTGACTTTTTTATTTATGTAGACGAGGCACATGGCAGTGGCATTCTAGGCAAAAGTGGCTCGGGCTTAGTAGAAGAGCTTAGTGAAAAAAATCTTATCCGTAAAGAAGATATTGAAATCCAGATGGGTACTTTCTCTAAAGCTATTGGCGTAGAAGGTGCCTACATTGCAGGCTCCAAGAAACTTATAGATTTTTTGCTTAACTCTGCAAGAACTTTTATGTTCTCAACATCTCCTTCACCATTTATTTGTTCTTTGATTTTAAAAAACCTCAAAACCGCTATTGGTAAAGCAAGCTTACGAACTAAGCTCCATGAAAATATTCTTTATACTAGAAATCTTTTAGAAGCAGAACAAATAAAAGATTGGTCTAACGAAGGGACTGCAATATTTGCTGTCTTTGTAGGTGACGTCGAGAAAACTCTAGATATAAGCAAACGACTTCTAGATGCTGGGTTTTTAGTTCTTGCCATTAGACCACCAACCGTAGCGAGTCCAAGGCTCCGAATCTGCATTAGTGCTAAACATAGCAAAGAAGATATTAGTAAACTAATAAAAACTATCTCCCAGCTTACGGGCGTGTAAAATTAATTTGGTATTTGATGAAAAAAGCTGGCACATATCTTTTTATTGATTTAGAAACTACTGGACTTAATCCTTTGCAAGATAGGATTTGCCAGATCGGTCTTATTAAGCCTGATGGCAGCGAATTTGAAACTCTAATAAATCCAGGTGTCAATATTCATCCAAATTCTATTGAAATACATGGCATCACCGATGAGATGGTAGATGATGCTCCAAGCTTCAAAGACATTGCCTTTGATGTAATCAATATCCTAGAAGAATCAGAAATTTTTGTAGCTTATAATTTCCAATTTGATTTTCAATTTCTCCAAAACGAACTTTTTCGTGCCGTTCAATATCATTTGAAAGAAGAGGATTTTATTTTCGTTGATCCTTACAAAATCTTCCGTAAAATGTTTCCTCATAGTTTAACTAATGCTTATTTCTTCTATACCGGGAAACAAATGGAATCTGCACACAGCGCAATCCATGACATTAGAGCAACTAAAGAAGTATTGGATAAACAAAAAGAACTATACCAAGATTTATTTAAACAGTCTCTCAAGGAGATTGAGAAATTCACTATTGGGGATACAACTATTTTAGGCAAATGGTTTGGCTTTGAAGATGGTTTATGTATTTTCAAACAAGGTAAATTCCGTGGTGAAGTAGTTAAATTAGGTCACCGAGAATATCTAAGTTGGATCTTCGGGTTAGAGGATACTTCACTCTCTGAGAAACGCTACATCAGTGGTTTTATAGGCATTAGCTAAGCTTTTTATCAAAAATTAGAGCGGTACTGCCTTATATACGCAGGTCCCCCTTATGGTTCAAGCTGATTTTATTGAGTCTAAATTTATTTTTAAGTCTAAATGTGATGACATAAACTTCGTTATTGATAACGAAGGTCAGAAATTAGGCTTTCTAAAAAACCAAAGTGGCAATAACGTCATTTTTACCAAAGATCTAGAAGGTATAGATGTGGCTATTGAACACTGTCCTGATGGAACCAAAATTTTTCACATGGAGAAAGACAGTAAAGGTCTTCCTGCGATGCATGAATTCAAGCCTGACGGCACTGAATTTATCTATTTATTTGATTCATCTAAACGTCTTGAAAAGATGGTTGAGATGAAAATCAACAAAGACAAAATTACCACTTGGTTTTCACCTCAAGGTGAAACAATTACCCAAGAACAAAGACAAAACGGTGGAATTTTATTCAGTATGACTAGCTTTGCAAGGCAGGCTATGATTAGGTTATACGTAGATGGCACCGTAGAAGGCTTTGGCGATCCTAAACTTATCCAACATATTCAAGTAGTATTTCCTAAATTTCTTGATGGCGTAGAGATTAGTGTTTAAGCATTACCTACTAGATTAACTATTTTAGAAGAATTTATATATCCTCTCTCGCTCATGATTCCGCTTGAGATATGCTGCAAATTCATGGTTTCCTAACCCTGAGTCCGCTCCATAAATTCGCTTTCGAGAGAATATATAAAATTCTCCTAAAATTAATTTAATAGATTGAACTAAAGACTTTTTTAGTTCTAGATTGCCACGTCGGGGACTACGTCCTGCTTGCAATGATGCCATAAGTTAAGAACAGATTAACGAAAAAAATATCAAAAAGCACTGGGCATATAGCTTATATCCTTGTATGAAAAACACAGAAACAAGATTTATTAATACCGAGATTATCGAGTCAAGATTTATTTTCTCTCAAGAGATAAATAATCGCACCTCAATCAAGGACGAAGAAGGCAATGAGCTATGTTTTTATAGAACGCCAAGCGGCAACAACATAGTCTTCACAAAAGACCTAGAAGGTACAGATGTGGCTATAGAGCACTGTATCGACGGTTCAAAAATTTTCCATTTATCGCAAGACAGTAAAGGTTTGCCAGCAATGCATGAATTTAAGCATGATGGCGCTGAAGTGATGTACTTGCTTGATCAATAAAAAAGACATTATTTGGATTTTTGATTTTATTCGCTCTGCCTCAGAAGCTTTCACAAATTAT
>CAYQSL010000191.1:0-3517 GCA_964420165.1 uncultured Gammaproteobacteria bacterium
GTTACTAATGTTTCAAGACTTGCAAGAGGTTTCATAGAGAAAACTGATAATAGTATTCTTATTAAAGTAAACCAAATCGGTACTTTAACTGAAACTCTTAATGCAATCGAACTTGCTAAGAAATACCAATATACTTCTGTAATTTCGCACCGTTCTGGCGAAACTGAAGATACTTTTATTGCAGATCTTGCTGTGGCTACTAACGCTGGTCAAATCAAAACTGGCGCGCCTTGTAGATCAGACCGTGTGGCTAAGTACAATCAACTTCTAAGAATTGAAGAAGAACTTGGTACTCAAGCTAACTATCCAGGAATGGCAGCGTTTAATAACCTTGCTAATCTGAATACACTTAGAGATCCTAAAGTAGCAGTTTAATATCTTTGTGATATTATCATGTAGGTGAATACTAATAGAAGAGATTTTTTGCAACAAAATCTGACTTATACTGCTGGAACATTAACTGCAGTTGCAAGTTTAGCTGCAGATGAATTATTTGGGGCTCAGCCTGTAAGAAAGTTTTTTACTCATCAAGATGCCGTTAATCCAAAGCCGCCTGAAGAAGATTTGAATAAGGATGGAAAGATTGAGGCATTTGAAACAAAGCATGCAGATAGAGTGGAATTACATCGGGCATTAAATGTTCAAAAAGATATAAGAGGGGCTGGTGCTCGAGCTATGGTTGCAGGTGCCAGCGCTGCTGCAGCTACTATATTAACTTCTACTAAAATGTTTCATGAAGGTCGTAAAGACAAAGCTTCTGAACTTGTTTGAACAAACTAATGCTCTACATCTTAAATTGAAAATGCTCTAAGGCTTTTTGATAGTCTTCTTGAGTATCGATGCCTATTGGCTTATAGTTCGTCTCGAGCATTTTGATTTTGATACCATTTTCAAGTGCGCGCAATTGCTCAAGCTTTTCTAGGCTCTCTAGTTTAGTTCTCGGCAGGTTTGAAATCATCATCAAGGTCTCGCGGCGGTAGGCATAGATACCAATGTGTTTCTTATAAGAACCTACGCCACTAGAGTCCCGATCAAAAGGAATCGCAGCGCGCGAAAAATATAAAGCACAGTCATTTATATCTGTAACTACTTTTACGTTGTTAGGATTATTAATCTCTTCTAAATCAGTGATCTTATGAAACAAGCTTGCCATTTGCATTTTAGGGTCATGCTTAAAGAGTTCTATTAATCTATCTATATCTTCTGGATTAATAAAAGGTTCGTCACCTTGAACATTGATAATTAATTCCCAGTCTTGATTCTTGCTTGCAAGCTCTGCAAGTCTATCCGTGCCTGACTGATGCTCAAGTGCAGTCATATAGCTATGCTCGCAGAATTTCTTTGCAGTTTGATAAATATCATCAGTATCAGTAGCTATGCAAACCAAATCAGCAAGAGTTGCGAGGGACGCTCTATCGTAAACTCTTTCAAGAATAGTCTTCCCGCCTAAGTCCAAAAGTAATTTACCGGGTAATCTGGTACTTGCATGGCGGGCAGGGATGATAATGACTTTTTGCATCTTTTGAGATATTAACATCACAAGATGATAAAACCCGTATTACCTGTATGCTATTATCTTGGAATGGTTGAGTCCATTAAGAAAAAAACTATATCCCCAGGTCTTACATTTAATATGAAAGCAAGAGGTTTTGTTGCTTCTATTCCTTTGCAGACGAAAAGAAAGACTATTGATAGCAGAGAGCTCAGAGCTATTTCCGTTCCTGAAAATCAAGTAGCTCCAGCTGAGCTTTCTAGTGACCAGCTTCATTCAGAAGTAGCAAGATTGGCTAAGAGAATCTCTCAGAACAAGAATATTTTAGGTTCTTTAAAATCTTTAAATCAACTAATGACCTCATCTCAATCTTTGGATCTAAGCCATTTCGTTACTTTAATGAATAAACTTTCGCAATGTAGATTTGATTTTCAAAATCCTGATATCACAAGAGAACTCTCTAAAGTATTGCGATTTTTAAGATCCCAATTAGTCCAAAGGAAAGATTTTGTTTTCGATGCTCCTAGTGTTGCTAGTTTAATTTATGGCTTAAGGAATATAGATTCTACAATAGTACCTAAATCATTTTTATTAACTATCGCAAGGAAGATTTCTAATGTAGAAAAATTGGATAGAAAAAGTATACGTGATATTTTATATGGATTACAGAATTTAAATCCAGAGATGATACCGAGAAAATTATGGCTTGCAATTGCAAGGAAGCTTATGTGGGCAAATGATCTTTCTCCACAGAATGCCGCTAATGCTTTGTATGGTTTGCAAAATCACACTTATGCTGACATAAAACGCTCTCCTGAATTGCGTTATATTGCCAGAAAGCTTTTGGAGAAAGTAAGCTCTATCTCGGACATTGTGCATCTTGCTCAAGCTATCAATGGAACTAAAGGTTTTGCCGCACTGTCAAAAAGAGTTTTGCAAACTAAGCTTAATGCATTGACGTCGACAGAATACAATAAGGAAACTTTAAAAGGTTTGATTCATGCAATAACAATATTTAATTTTGTAAATCCTGAAAATAAATTAGAATTACCAGAAGAAATTAAAGCGAGCTGGAGGGTGAGAAGGAAAATTCTTAATAAAGAACCAGTAACTCGTTTAAATCAATTAGACAAGAAGATTTTAGAAGATTTGCAGCAACGTTTACCAGAAAGGATTTTTGCTAACTACACAACTAAAGATGGAATTGAACTAGATTTTTATCATCCAGGATCTAAAACTAATTTAGAAGTTGATGGTGTGCTTCATCAAATAGAATATAGAAAAGATGAGCTTAGAGACCGCTATCTTAAATCACAAAATATAAAAGTTATCAGAGTGCCTTTTGGTTCTACTGCAGCAGAACTTATTCCGAATTTAAGCGCTGCAACTAAAGAGTTTATAGCTTCCGTAGAGCGCCTAAAATCTAGAGTGTTCTAAAACTTTATCAGCACCAAAGAATTCATCACTAGGAATTCTTTCAATGAGAGTAAAAAGTAATTTACGTAGATTCTCAATATTGTTTCCGAAAACTTTAATTACTTCTGAGTGGCTAACTGGAGCTGCGCCTGTCGCTACACCTGAGTCGTAGTCAGTGATTAAAGAGATATTTACTGCTGCCATACCAGCTTCACGCACTAAATGCGCTTCAGGGTATTGAGTCATATTGATTACTTCCCAGCCCATTTTGTGGAACCACTCAGACTCAGCGCGTGAGCTGAATCTTGGACCATTGATAACTACTACAGTACCGCGCTCGTGTACTGGAATGCCATGCTCTTTAGCCGCTTCAATTGCAAGCTTGCGCAGTTCAGGAGTATAAGGCTCTGCTGGACTAACGTGTGTTGCGATAGGACCTTCAAAAAAAGTATCTAAGCGTGAATGAGTTCTATCAACCCATTGGTCAGCGATTACAAATTCACCAGGCTTAACATGCGCTTGCAAGCTACCTGCTGCACATGGACAAATTACTGCTGAACAACCAAGTTCTTTAAACGCCCAAACATTAGCTCTGTAATTGATTTTGTG
>CAYQSL010000192.1:0-3514 GCA_964420165.1 uncultured Gammaproteobacteria bacterium
GCGACTGTTTTTCGATGAAAAGAAGGTTTCCGGGATATTCGTACTATCTTAATTCCAGTTAATATTGAAGACCCACATAATCTTGGAGCTATTATCCGGACGGCTCATGCATTCGATGTAGATGTACTTGCAATTAATTCACGTAAATCTACCCCGGTTAACTCTACTGTGGTCTCTACCAGTGCTGGAGCAGTTTTTAGAACTAAAATTGTAAGACTAGGAAATATTTCTAATGTGATACGTAAGCTTAAGGATGCGGGTTTCTGGATTTATGGAACTAGTGTTACGGATAATAGCGCAATAGCTCTGGATAAAATTAAATTCGATGCAAAGACTGTCCTTTTAGTTGGGAATGAAGGTAAAGGATTAGGAGATTTACTCCAGAAGCAATGCGACTTTTCAATTTACATTCCGATGAAATTTGAAAGTCTCAATGTTTCAGTAGCAACTGGAGTAATTTTAAACAAAGTCTATCAAGATGCCAGAGTTTAAAGATTACTATAAGACTTTAGGACTTAATAAAAAAGCCGGTGAGAAGGATATAAAGGACGCTTTTAAAAAGCTCGCTAAACAACATCACCCTGATACTGAGCACGGCTCAGAAGATAAATTTAAAGAACTCAATGAAGCTTATGAAGTGCTTCGTGATAAAGCTAAGCGCGATAGCTATGACTATATCTATGATCATAGAACCAGCTTCCCGAGTGGTAATGGCAATGGGGGCGGAAACGGCTTCAATAGTAAGACTCAGACTTTCAAGCAGAAGAAAATGTACTCTGATCTGAATTCCTTTACTGAATTCTATAAAGAGAAAGAGCGCGAGCATATGCAAACTAGAGCTCAAGAGCGCATGAGGCAACAGTCTAAGCAAGATCCTAATAATTTTAGTGATTTCTTTGAAATGTTTTTTGGTAAATATAAAGAGCGTACGGCTGCTGCTGGAGCAGATACTGCATCCAAGCCTTCAGCTAATTTGCCGCGAGGTGAAGACTTCGAAATGGAAATAGAACTCTCCCTGGAGGAAGCCTTCCATGGCTGTGTTCGTAAGATTGAAATTAGTGGTGCTGGGCAGCAATCTGTAAGAAGATTAGAAGTTAGTATCCCAGCTGGTGTGCAAAATGGTACCAAGATCAAAGTTGCTAATGAAGGTAAGCCAGGTAAAAACTCTGCAGCTAATGGTGATCTTTATTTGAAAGTCAAGCTGAAACAGCATGATCACTTTTGGCTTGAGGATGAAAATGTTCATAGTGAATTAGTTTTGCTACCGCACGAAGCAGTTCTTGGTGCTACTAAGAAAATTCCTACTCTTGAAGATATTGTTGAGCTCGTCATCCCACCAAACACTCATAATGGCAGGATTTTAAGACTACGCTCTAAAGGGATGAAAAATCCTAAAACTGATGCTATTAGTGATCACTATGTGCACGTGATTGTTGATATTGCAAGCTCACTGACCAATGAAGAACTTACTACTTATAAATATCTAAGAGAATTACACGATAGAAAGTAAGTCTAGAAAGCGTAGTATTTAAAATCAATTGTTAGTGGTTGATCTTTCTTCTTCTTTTTAAGTTTTAAATTTTGGCTTCTAATGAATTCTATTGCTGCAAGGTTATAAGCAGGATTTACTCTTTTCTGTTTGACGAGTTTAAGCGTGCCATACGCAAGATTGCCATTCTCTGTGAGATCTACTGTATATCTGCAAAATTGATCTATCGAATATTTCTTGCCCGCAGGTTTGATATTCTCAGGGTTATCCTTGAGATAAGCGAGCCATAGATTGTCTAATTCATTTGCTCTTCGATTAGGGATCTTGGTATTTTTAATATCAAGTTCGGCTTTTGGATAGTATGCCTGTGTTGGTCCCACTACGAGCAAGCACGTAAAACAGGTGAAAAACAATATTCTCAGAAAATTCACTTTATAATATTATCATTGATCGAAATCAGTCGATTCATGAGATCCAGTGAATGCCAAAAACTAAGATTCTAAATTTTATTGATATCTATAAACTAAAAAAAGATTTGCTTTGGGGTAAATATTATTATGCTTTGCTTGATCAAGGTAAATTGCTTGATTCAATCCTTTACTCACATGCATATGGTCATGATGAAGTAATTGAAATCCACGATATAGAAAACAAAACCAAAGAGCTTACTAAGGACTTTACAGAAAGCTTTGCTAGAAAGAAAAAAATCAGATACTTTCTAAGAGAACTTGATGAGCAAAGCCAAGTTGCTGATATTGAATTCATGAATTCTTGTGGTTTCAAAAGATTCAGTAGAAATTTTTGTTATGAATATGATGGTACTAAACACTCTCCAAATGAAAAAACTCAAATAAATACTTATTGTAGAGATGCAGATCCTGATGATCTAGCTCAATTAGTTGAACATGATGTTGATGCACAAATTATTGAATATAGAGATTCTCTGTTTCGTCCAAGAAATTTCTTTGAGAAAAATCTTGAAAATGTTTTCGTTTTTTGTAGTTCGCTTAAAATTGAACAAATTTATGCTTTCTGTATTCGCCGTAACACCACTCATGGTGAGACTTTTGAGTTTGTAATTCATCCAAAGCAAGCAACTCAGATTTTTGATTTCGTTCATGCTTTTGCTGAAAAGTTTGTTCATTTCGAAAAAGCTGCAATGAGCTTTAGATTTATCATTAATGAAAGTCTCAATGAATCATTCAAAGAGACAGCGAAAGACTTTAATTTAGCTTGGACTTCACAAATGTTAATTCTTGAAGGTATTCCTCGTGAAAAGAGTAAACAAGCTCGCTCTGGTTTGGTTATCCAAGAACAAGTCCAAGCTTAGTTTCAGCATGACCTATATCTAAATCTTGCTTTAGAATAATATTTCTATTAGTTGCAATTCTTTGTAGAAGTTGCAAATTGTATTTAGTTTGCATGGCTTTGCCCAGCCAAATCTCGCTAATGTTATCAAAAATTCCTGAAAGATATAATTGATTAATTAAGCGATCTATCTTATATGGTTCTTCGTTACAGTCTTCTAAGAAAAGAACTGCATCTTTAAAGTCGGGTAAATAATCTGTGCCAATTAAACTTGCAAGAACGGTTAAGTTACCTCCAAGGATTTTTTTGTTCTTTTTCTCTATCTTGAAATTTTCAGTTAATGAAAGTATATTAAAAAAACTATCCATGCTCGGACCATTTAGGCGTGAAAGCTCCACGAGCATTGGGGTATGAAAGCACTGCATTTTGGTTTTTTTAATGATAGCCATGAAGAGCGCAGTGAGATCACTGTAACCAAGTATTGGCTTGGGATTATTTGCGATCATCTCATAGTTGAGTTTTGGCAATAAATAAGCTGAACCATAACCGCCACGTAAGCCTAGAAGAATATCTACTTCGTCGTCTTGATAAATTTCATGAAAAGCATTTACTCGCTGTGGCGTATCACCTGCTAGGAAATATTCTGATTCAGGAAATAATTCTATTTTGGAATAAATATTTCTTTTAAGAATATGTTGGCTTCACTAATTGTATTAA
>CAYQSL010000193.1:0-3510 GCA_964420165.1 uncultured Gammaproteobacteria bacterium
ATAAAGAAACTTATCTCAGTTTCATTTGCTTGAATTGGTTTTATAAATTCAATTAGAAAATCTTTTCTAGCGAGTAAATCCAAACCACCTTCAGTAGTAAGCTCTTCACGCTTCTCTGGCACCAATGTAGCTAATTTAGCTTTAGTTTTTAAACAAATACTACGAATCTCTTCGGTAGCACCCATCTCGAAAGTCAATCCTAGCCTAGAATTACGCAGATAATTATCAATTTCAAAAATATCCTGGTCGTTAATATGCCTTCTATCTTCACGAAGATGCATAGTAATGCCACTTGCCTTAGTAGATTCAATAATCTTTACTGCTTCTAAAGTACTAGGTTCTATAGTCCTACGTGCTTGCCTAATAGTTGCAATATGATCTATATTGATATGAAGTTCAGCTTTATTAGACATCTATAATTAGTTTACCATCTGACTAAGACTTATTTACTTCCGGCATATTCTTCACTAGTTTATGCATCTTCGGACTATAATCCACTTCTATAAAATCACAAATTCTCTGCATTTCAGTATCAGAGTTTGCAAGAAATTCTTCAAAATTTACTTTTATATATTTAGATGAATCTAGCTCAGTAAGGGACTTTTGAATATGTTCATGGACATCATCATATTGAAATTCACAAACTTCTCTTAGAGATTTACCTTCAGTATATTTTTCAAAACCTGGAGTGATAAAAAATTTCCAAACTTTGCCAGCATAATCTTTGATATTTAAACTCGTAGTCAAATACTTGCGATATAAGAATTTAAATTTAGATTTATGTGACCAAGCACTCATCAGTGATTTCACATTAGCTTCTCTATCGCGTACTAAATAAATAAACTTAGCATCAGGATACATTGCATTAATAAAATTGATGCGATATGCATTAGGTGGGGTTTTATCAATAAAGCGATAAGTACCTATAAACAAAACTTTCCAAATGTAATTAATATAATTCATTAGACTGAAAATGCCAGTCAACCCTTCCCGCAAGAATCTAACTCTACTTAAATAGCCCCAAGTGTAATTGGGATAAGCACAAACATCATAACGTTTGTCAAAAACCTTACGCATATCTTTAGGACTAACTGGCCAAGAACTTTTAGCTAGATTTTTGAAATTATCATCATCAAGTTTTTCAAAAAGCACAGTATCAGCTTTCTCATCAGGATGACGAAAAAATTGCTGCCACATGAAGTCAGACTCACGATATAGAGACCATAGATCATCACTTTCAGACAATAATCTAAATAGCAAGCTGGTACCACCACGATACGAACCGATTATAAAAACTGGATTATAGGTTTTCACTATATCTTGTGAACACTAAGTTCTATTGGATTATAAACCGTATCTCTCTCAATTGGATTTAATCTAGCACCTTTAATTAGATTTACTAAAGTATCTTCAGCCATAGATCGGGATTTAGCACCGGCAGCAAAGGTGATTCTCTCAGCTTTTACAGTGCCATCTAAATCATTAGCACCAAAATTCAAAGCAATCTGTGCCATCTTCTCACCAAGCTGAATCCAATAAGCTTTAATGTTATCGAAGTTATCAAGCATCAAGCGTGAAAGAGCAATATTTTTTAGTTGATCATAACCTGTAAGCGGTTTTACACCTCTTGCAAGTAAATCATTACCTTCATAATGACAACTAAGAGGAATAAACGTTTGGAATCCGCCACTTTGATCTTGAGCCTTACGCAAAATATCTAAATGCTCTACTCTTTCTTCGGCTTCTTCACCAATACCAGCAAGCATAGTTGCATTTGTTCTAAGACCCTTACTATGAGCAGCTTTATGAATCTTGATCCAAAGATCAGCATCAATTTTATCTGGGCACATTTCATCACGCACTTGTCTTGAAAATATTTCAGCTCCACCACCAGGCATACTATCTAAGCCTGCCTCAATAAGTGCCTCAAAAATCTCTTCATGAGTCATTTTCGTGCCATCAGCTTTACGCGCAAACTGTTGGAAGAAATCAATCTCAACTGCGGTAAAAGCTTTCACATGAATCTCAGGGATTTCTTTTTTAATAGCTCTAATTAATCCAGAATAGTACTCAATGAGACACTTTGGATTTACGCCACCAACTATATGAACTTCGGTTGCGCCTTCCATGCGCGCATCTTTAACTCTTTGCACAGCATCTTCAACAGTCATAGTGTAAGCGCCTTCTTCATTAGGCTTGCGCGCAAAAGAACAGAAATCACATTCACCAATACAGACATTGGTCGGATTTAAATGCAGGTTAGTATTCCACCAAACACTAGTCATTCTTTGAATAGCAGTATTTTCATCAAAGCCTTTTTTAATAGCAACTTCATAAGCTTTGCGCTGACGCACAAAATTCGCTAAATGACCAAGAACAAAAAGATCATTGGATCTAATTAATTGACATCCATCCTCAAAACTGATTCTTTCACCCTCAATAATTTTTTGAGCGATTTTGGAAAACTCATGATTTACCAAAGACAATTCCTGTACAAAAGCACTTGATTCAGTATTAATCTTGTTATTTATTATTGTTGACTGAAAAACTGTCATTACTTTAATTATAAGCCATTGGATTTTTCTGGAATTAAGAGCCTATCCGAAAAGCTCCCAGTTGCAACCTTATTTGATACTAAACGTCTTAAGTGTTAGACTTATTTTTGTAAGTGGCGCGGTTTACACTATGATCATTTCATCTTTTGACGAAAATCAATCAATAATTAGTATGCAACCTGAACCCTCTCAGGTTGACCAAGTACTTGAAAGCGATAAACAAACAGAGAATAACCTTAGACCTAATAGTTTTGATACTTATATAGGACAAGAAAAATTACAAGAGATTCTAAAAATCTCTATAAGTGCTGCTCGTAAAAGAAAAGATCTTGCCAGTATCGGACATATTTTACTTTACGGACCTCCTGGACTTGGTAAAACTAGTTGCGCTTACTTACTTGCAAAAGAACTAGGCACCAACGTTCATGTATTTTCTGCTCCAGCTCTTGAAAGACCAAAAGATATTCTTGGAATTTTAATGTCAGCTAGTCCTGGAGATGTAATTTTTGTTGATGAGATTCATCGTCTCAATAAAGTTACTGAAGAACTTTTATATCCGGCACTTGAAGATTATGAGGTAGATCTAAGTAGTGGCAAGGGTAATAGCTCGCGTATCATGAGAATAAAAATCAATAAGTTTATTTTCATAGGAGCCACTACTAAACTAGGTTTGATCAGTGCTCCTCTTAGAGACAGATTTACTCATATTCATAGAATGGAGTATTACTCTCCCAATGAACTTTGCACTATCATTAAACAAAATTCTAAAATTCTAAAAATTGAAATTAATGCTGAGGCTGCAGATATAATTGCGCATCGCAGTCGTGGTACCCCAAGAATAGTAAATCGTTTACTTAGATTAGTAAGGGATTTTGCCCAGCACCATAATAAAGAACTAATTGATTTTCAGACTGCTGATGAGGCTTTAGATTTATTTCGCATTGATAAAGCCGGC
>CAYQSL010000194.1:0-3438 GCA_964420165.1 uncultured Gammaproteobacteria bacterium
TAAATCATCAATTGACGAAAGTTTATTCTTAGTCCAAGTCGCTTCAACTTTCAAACTTTTAGCTCTAGAGTATTTGTATTTCTCTTTAAGAATCTTATTGATAACGTCTTTGGAATCTTCATAAGTTCCTAAATTATCTACCAAACCCACTTCCAAAGCTTGCTTGCCCGTATAAACCAAACCTTGTGCAATCTCTACAACACGCTTTCTTTCCATGCCTCTAGATTCAGTAACATCCGAGAGGAATTGGTCATAAGAGTCATCTAGAAGTCTTTGTAAAATAATTTTTTCTTCTGGACTTAGATTCCTATTTGCAGAACCTAAATCTTTAAACTTACCTGATTTAAAAGTCTGATCAACTATTCCTAATTTATCGAAGAGACCTTTGTAATTAAGGCCTTGTTTGATTACACCAATACTTCCAGTAAGAGTACCTCTATTAGAAACAATTAAATCTGAAGCGCTTGCGATGTAATAGCAACCACTCGCACAAAGATCTCCCATACTGGTTACTACTGCTTTCTTATTAGCTTTAAGTTTGTTAACTAATTGATAGATCTCTTGACTTGCAGCAACAGTACCACCAGGACTATTTAAGCGGAGTAGAACACCTTTGGTATGAGGGTCTTCAATTGCTTTATTGATCTCATCTTTGAGGTAAGCAGTGTTAAAGAGCGCTCTAAATGGAGCTCTGTCTTGAATGGTGTCATAGATTACTCCTTCAAGGGCAATCACTACAATTTTATCCTTGCGTAAACTTTCTACGATTTTTGATTTGTCGCTATTCAGTCTCTTAGTATCTTTGAGTATAAATAAACCGATTACTAAACTGAGAGCGCAGAGACTAATTAAAATTGTTGCAATTAAATTTTCTCTTTTTTTATCTTCATTAAAAACCATAATATAAATCCATTTTAATCAACTTTCCGAATTATTGGTAATTACACCAAAAATGCTTGATAATATTAGGCTATATGGAAAAAAATTTACGCGCAATGGTTTTAGCAGCAGGGGTGGGATCAAGATTACAACCATTATGTGACGTAGTACCTAAGCCTTTAATAAAAGTTGCAGGTAGAACTGTTATGGATTACATTCTTCTTTTATTAAAAACTCACGGCATTACTAATGTTATTTCCAACACTCATCACCTTGCAGAACAAATCCATGATCACTTCAAAGACATCGATAAACGTGAAGGTATTAATCTTGAATTCGTTCATGAAGCCAAATTAACTGGAGTAGCGGGTGGTATTAGAGCTTGTAAAGATTTTTTATCACAATCAACTTCATGCATAGTCATGGGTGATGCACTTGCTGATGCAAATTTAACTGAACTCTATAAAAAACACAAAGAAGCCGTTGAAAAGCACGATTGCTTAGCAACAGTGGCACAGATGCAAGTTGCAGACACAAGCCAATTTGGTGTAATTGTTACTGAGTCACTTTTACCAAACGCAATCACTAACTCATCTACAGGCGCTCGCATTGTAAAATTCCAAGAGAAGCCAAAGAAAGAAGAGGCTTTATCTAACTGGGCAAATACTGGAATTTATTTTTTTGAACCAAGAATTTTTGATTTCATTCCAAGCGAAGCAGAAGCTCCAGTTTATGATGTTGCTAAAGATTTATTTCCATTACTTCTTGAACAAGGAGAATATATTCAAGCCGTTGCTGTTGAAAAAGATTTCTATTGGGCAGATCTAGGTACTCCAAAACAATATCTAAAAAGTATTCAAGATCTAAGTGAAGGTAAGGTCAAACTTGATTTATTACCAACAGTTTCTAAAGAAGCAAAAATTTCCCCAGAAGCTAGACTTGAAGGATTTAATGAAATTGGTGCAAATGCAGTCATTGAGAAAGGTGCAAAAATCAAAAACTGTGTAATTTGGGACAAAGTCAGTATTGGTGAGAATTCTGAATTAGAAAATTGTATTATTGGTCCAAACTCTGTCATTAAGCCAAATTCAAAACTAAAAGATAAAGTAGTGGTTGGTGCTGCTAATAGTTCTGAACTTATAATGAAATAGTCGATTAAGAACCCATTAAGAAACTTCCTATCCAAGTATTTACCTAACTTTCTTTTTATGAGAGTAAAGAATAAAGAAAAGGTATAGAGAAATGTCTGAAAGCTTCTTCGACAATGAAGATATGAAAATAAGTAAAGTCTTTTTAGAAAAGATCAAGAAAGACCAAGATAAGGGTGAAAGACTTTCTAAGCCTGAGTTTGTAGAAGATTTATTAGAACTACTTACTAAGAAAAATAACCAAGTTAAATATGAAGTTGAAGAACTTGAACTTCACAATAAGAAATTATCCTAATTAAATAAGCAATTTAACAAATTCGTATTTCACTACTAGAATGTTAGTAGGGGAATAAGGAATATATGAAGATTGGTATACCAAGAGAAACCTTAGCCAACGAAAATCGCGTTGCAATTACGCCGGCATGGACTCGAAATCTCACTGAATTAGGTCATGAAGTATATGTGCAAGCTGGAGCCGGCATTGGCAGTAGCTTTCACGATGTTGATTATCAAGTTAGTGGAGCTAAAGTAGTTTCTACCATGGAAGAAGTTTTTGATCTTGCAGAAACTATTGTGAAAGTCAAACAGCCACTGGATCAGGAAATTAAATTACTAAAAGAAAAACATATTTTATTTACTTACTTACATCTTGCAGCAGATTTAAATCTAGTTGAGAAACTCAAAGCTACTGGAGCGCGTTGCATTGCATATGAAACTATTGAAGATAGAGAAGGTAATCTACCTCTCTTAAAGCCAATGTCTGAGATAGCTGGCAGAATGTCGGTGCAAATTGGCGCTAGATATTTGGAAAGAGGTGTAAATAAATATCAAGGACGCGGTGTACTTCTTGGTGGAGCATCTGGAGTACCTCAAGCAATTGTAACTATTTTAGGTGCAGGTATAGTTGGTAAGGCTGCGCTCAAGATCGCAGTCGGTATGGGCGCTTACGTACATATTTTTGATAAGAACCCTAATGCACTTTCAAGAATCGATGAAATGTTTGGTAGTAGAGTTACTACAATATTTAGCACTTCATCTGCAATTGAAGAATCTTTAGTAAGATCGGATTTAGTTATTGGTGCAGCTTTAGTTGTGGGCAAAAAAGCTCCAAAACTAGTCTCTGAAAAAGTTGTCAAGAAAATGAAATATGGTTCTGTGATAGTAGATGTAGCTGTAGACCAAGGTGGTTGTATTGAAACTAGTGAAATTACAAGCCACGAAGAACCAATTATTGTTAAGCATGATGTTCTACATTATGGTGTAGCAAATATGCCAGGCGCTGTGCCAAACACCAGTACTAGTGCGCTTTGTAACTCAACGATGCCTTATTTAATTAAACTTGCTGATAAAGGTATGGTTGCCCTTGATGAAGATGCAGGCTTTAAAAAAGGTCTCAATATCGATAATGGCA
>CAYQSL010000195.1:0-3409 GCA_964420165.1 uncultured Gammaproteobacteria bacterium
TCGCGCTAAAGAAAGAGTTTATTCAGTGCTTGATGATTATGGTCAATGGGATCCAAAAAATCAAAGACCTGAGTTATGGAATATCTATAATTCAGAAATTCATGAAGGTGAATCTATTAGAGTGTTTCCGTTATCTAATTGGACTGAAGTGGATATCTGGGAATATATCAAAGCTGAAAATATTCCTATAGTTCCTATTTACTATGCCGTAGAAAGAGATGTTGTAGTAAGAAATGGAATTGTAATTCCAGTCGATCATTCACAAGAATTTCTCAAGCCACGTCCTGGTGAAGAAGTAGTGAAGATGAAATGTAGATTCCGCTCACTTGGCTGTATGCCATGTACTGGTGCAGTAGAGTCTGATGTAACTACTATAGATGGCATTATTGAAGAAGCTAAACTCGCTCGTAAATCAGAGCGTGAGAACCGTGTCATAGACTTAGGTTCAGACTCTTCGATGGAACAGAAAAAGAAAGAAGGGTATTTCTAATGAGTACTACTATGGAAAAAGCTCAAGCCTTTGATATTCTTCGTTTCACTACTGTTGGTAGTGTTGACGATGGTAAATCTACTTTAATCGGTAGATTACTTTTTGACTCTAAAGGAATTTTTGAAGATCAACTTGCTGCAGTGCGCAAGACAAGTGCAAAGAAATGTTTTTAGTGAATTGATTTATCTCTTTTAACCGATGGACTTTCAGCCGAGCGCGAGCAAGGCATCACTATTGATGTAGCTTATAGATATTTCTCTACACCGAAGCGTAAATTTATTATTGCTGATACTCCAGGTCACGAACAGTACACCCGTAACATGGTTACTGGCGCGTCGACTGCGAACTTAACGATTATTCTTCTAGATGCACGTAAAGGTATTCTTGATCAATCGCGTAGACATGCACTCATTTCTTCTCTAATCGGGATTGAATACTTTATAGTTGCCGTTAATAAAATGGATTTGGTAGATTTCTCTGAAACTACCTTTAATACTATTGTTGAAGATTTTAAAAAACTAACAGAGAAGCTTAGCATCAACAAAGACAAAATATTCTTTGTACCGATCTCAGCATTGCAAGGTCATAATGTCGTGCATAAATTTCCTGAAGGAATTGAGGCGAAGGACATGCAATGGTATTCAGGTCCTACTGTCATTGATATTCTTGAATCAGTTTCTATTCAACAAGATCTAAACTCTAAGCCCTTTAGATTGCCAGTGCAGTATGTAATTAGAGAAGATCGTGATAGATATAAAGACTTCCGTGGTTTTGCTGGACAAGTTGCAAGTGGCACTATTAGTCCCGGTGATGCCGTGATAACCCTGCCTTCTGGTATGAAATCTATAGTTAAGTCTATTAGTGACTTTGGTGAGAATCTAGATATTGCTGTCGCTAAGCAATCTATAACTCTAGTTCTTGAAACTGAAATTGATACGAGCAGAGGTGATTTAATTGCTAAGCAAGGTGAAGAGCCTACTATCTGCAAAGCGTTTAAAGCTAATTTATGTTGGATGTCGGATGTGAAGTTTGAACTTAATAAGAAGTACTTACTTAAGCACACTAGTAATAAAGTTAAAGCTATAGCTACTGCTGTAAATTACAAGCTTGATATTAATACTTATGAAAAGCAATCAGTAACTGAGCTTCATTTGAATGATATAGCTAGTGTAAGTTTCAAGTTAATGAAACCAATTATTGCTGATATGTATGCAGAAAATAAAATGACAGGTTCTTTTATTCTGATAGATGAGCTGAGTAACAATACTGTGGCGGCAGGTATGATTAGTGAGTTCCTATGAGTATCTTGCATGAAATAGTTAGAAACAAAAAACTCGAATTAGAAAGGTTCGATAGTTTTACTAATTTAGAAGATAGACTTGATGACTTACAACGTTCAGAAGTTTTACCTATGACTAAAGGTTTTATGCGAACCATTGCTGAAGCTGAAGGTCCAGCTTTAATTGCAGAGCTTAAAAAAGCTAGTCCTAGTAAAGGACTTATAAGAGAAAATTTTGATGTCTATGAAATTGCCAAAGCCTATCGTGACGGTGGTGCTCATTGCTTTTCAGTGCTTACTGATACTAAATATTTTCAAGGTAGTTATGAAAATCTCATAGCCGTTTCTTCTGAATTTGAAAATCCATGTTTGTGTAAAGAATTTATTGTAGATCCGAAGCAGATTGTACAAGCAAGACTTTCTGGTGCTGATGCAATTTTACTTATTGCTGCAATCCTTGATGATTATCAATTAGATGACTTTGCAAATCTTGCTTGGGAGTATGGCATGGATGTACTTGTAGAAGTGCATGATGAAAATGAAATGAAACGAGTGCTTAATAAAGATTTTGAGTTACTAGGTATTAATAACCGTAATCTTGAGACCTTCGAAGTGAGTTTGGATACGACTTCTAAATTATTAAGTGAATTTAAGTATGACCTTGGTGGTAGAATTCTAGTTTCTGAATCAGGCATTGCCACTAAACAAGATATTTTGATTCTTTATAATATGGGCATCAAAGGCTTTTTAGTAGGCGAATCACTTATTAAGCAAGACGATATTAGGTCTGCTGTTGAAGCTTTGTTATTCTAATCCATATATATATTTTCTTTATCAAGATATAATGCTAAAGTTAGCGTTTTATGTCGAATACAACTATAGATACTAAAGTTCCTCATAGGTTTAAAGGCGATCCTTTGTCAAAATTGCTAGCCCAGAGAGAAATTCAGAATCTTGAACAATCATCAAAGCTAGATCAATTGGAAAACACACTTTCTGATTTACATGCAACTGTTGCTAAGCTTGGAGGAAAACAAGGAGTAAAAGTTAAGCCTCTTTCAAAAATAAAAGAAGCTCCATCTTTACCTAAAAAACTAACTGAGTTAATTCATAAAACTTCCTCAGGTATATTGAAATATTTTGAACAATATTTTACTGGTCCTCAAGATGATATTCCAGAGTGTGATATGCCAGTTGCTCCTTTCCCGCCTAAAACAGGTAAAGCTGAAGATATTTTGGCAAGTATAAGAAGTTATGCAGATGCACCTGACACTGAAGCTAATTATTTTACAGGAGTTGGTTTGAAAGAAAATAGTGCTACTTTACAATCCCTTCATGAATCTAAAAAAGCTGAAGTTCTAAATTTCGCTATTGTAAAAGACGTTACGCAAGCGCTTCTAGAGCAAATATCGAAGATTGATAAAAGGACAATATCAACACCTACGGATTTATTAAAGAATAAAAATACTAATTCGTTAATAGCATTAATGGATTTAGTGCATTGTATCTTATTTGATTACAAACTTGCTTTACCGGAAAACTTATTGAATATTGGTATTGATGAAGAGAAAGACTTAGCTCCTTTACAGAAGGTTTTTGTTGAATATTTACATGGACCAAAAGCCTCCGTTCCATAGGAA
>CAYQSL010000196.1:0-3361 GCA_964420165.1 uncultured Gammaproteobacteria bacterium
CTTCTAAAGGCTTCTTCTCAACCCCGCTCCAGTATTGCCAGAAGACTATGGTTGGTTTAACAGCGCCGGGGGATTGCTTCGTCGTTTCACTCCTCGCAATGACGGTGTTTGTAATTGATGCCTTCTTATAAAACTCAAAAACAAACACGCCCAGAATCACTAAGAAAAAAATCCATAAAACTATAAAAACTTTTTTTTGTGGGCTGAGGTTCATTTTTTATTCTGATTTGACACTTATATCATTTCTAAAATTAACTTTACACTGAGGAAAGCATAACGAAAAATCAGTTAGTATTCTTTTTAATGAACAATGAAAGAAGAGTCGTAATTACTGGTATCGGTCCTGTGACCTCTGTAGGAATCGGTTTAGAAGATTTTTGGTCAGCTTTGCTTGCTGGTAAAAGTGGCATTAGCATGCTCGACAACATTAATGAATATGAAGGTTTCACAGCGCCAGTAAAATTTGGTGGGCAAATAAAAAACTTTGATGTGGCAACTTACTTCCCTGGAGACCCTCGTGAAATTCGTAGTCTACAAAAAGACATGGACAAGGTTAGCCAATTTGCCATCGTTGCAGCAAAATATGCAATTGAAAATTCTGGAATTGATTTTGATAAATTAGAAGAGTATGGTTCGGATCGCACTCAGGTAGCGACTTTCATCGGCACTGGCATCGGTGGTATCAAGACTACTTGTGATGATATGCAGACACTTGTTACTCGTGGTATTAAAGCTCTTGGTTTACGTTCTATTATCAGACTCATGCCAAATGCCGCATCAGGTCATGTGGCTATCAAATATGGTCTGCAAGGTAGAGCTAAGTCAGATGCAACTGCGTGCGCGTCTGGTTTGGATAGTTTAATGGATGCTTTCTACTATATAAAGAACGGTCTTGCTGATGTAATGGTGACTGGTGGTACTGAAGCGTGTTTGAATACACTTGCAATTTCTTCTTTCTATAATATGACTGCACTTTCTCGTAGAGAATCTGCTCCAGAAGAAGCAAGCTGCCCATTTGATAAGCGTCGTGATGGTTTTGTGATGTCTGAAGGTGCTGTTGTTTTCACGATAGAAGAATTATCCTTTGCTCAAAAGCGTGGCGCAAAGATATATGCTGAGATTGTTGGTGTTGGTGCTAGTTGTGATGCTTACCATATCACTGCTCCATCTGAAGATGGTAGTGGTGGATCTCGTGCTATTGAAGCGGCTTTGAAGTGTGCAGGTATGATAAATGAACGTGAGAAGATCAATTACATCCACGCACATGGTACTAGCACTCCGTTGAATGATGCGCGTGAGACGCTTGCAATTAAGAAAGTTTTTGGTGAGCATGCTAAGAAGCTTGCAATATCTAGTACTAAGTCTATGACTGGTCACTTGATTGGTGCTGCTGGTCCTGCTGGGCTTGCGGTTTGCGCAATGGCTTGTAAGGATGGCAAAGTGCCTCCTACTATTAACTATAAGGAAGCAGACCCTGCTTGTGATTTGGATTATGTGCCAAACACAGCACGTTCAATGAATGTGGACTATGCGATGGTTCAAGCGCTTGGCTTTGGTGGACACAACACCGTAGCTATAGTCAAAAAGTTTTCATAGGGGTCGTACCTCCACTTTCCACCATAACCTAGATAACACTAATTGCTAATGGCTTTGCAATATCCGAAGTCATTAGCAATTATTTTGGTTATGGTGGAAAGTGGAGGTACGACCCCTAATGCTGCAAACAAAATCTGATGAGAGATTCAGCTTCATCTGGAATCTGTTGTTCTCTTGCAGCATTTAGCTTCTTATCAATCTCTAGATAACTTAGTCCAAGATTGCTCAAAATAGAACTTACGTCATGATGTGATTTATAAGAATGACTATCATGATCATCTCCATCATCTCTACTAACAATAATATTTTTAAATTTATTTTTCAGTTCTAGGATAATCCTTTGTGCGGTTTTATTTCCAACACCTTGAGCTTCTTCAATTAATTTTGCGTCACTACGAATTACTGCCGAAATAAATTGCTCGACTTCAAAATAAGAAAGAATGTTGATTGCGGATTTAGGTCCAATTCCTGACACTTTTATCAACAACTGAAACAGTTCTTTTTCAGTTTTATTGAGAAATCCAAAAAGTCTAATTCCTTCTTCATTGTTTATGGCCACAACATATATCTTGTAATCCTCTCCCTGATTGATTTTGACTAAAGAGGTTTTAGGCATTTCTACTAAATAGCCTATGTCGTTCACGTCGATGACTGCTGAATTACAATTTATATTCTTCTCAATTATCTTTCCTTTGAAATAAGCAAACATCGTATAAGAGATTATATTTTGAAAATTAATCTTCTTTAATTCCATGTGTGGAACTTTTTCTAAAACTTTTCAATGGTTGATACAAAAAGGAGTTTCGCTTAAAAGGATATACGTCTTACTCATTCATACAAAAATCTTAATTTTAAAAACTTGCCAAAAACAGTTGACCGTCTACCCAAAATTTGAAAGTATTAATGCTGTATTCTAATACGCTGGGTCTTAGTCCCTTGACCAATAGTGTTAGGAAATTTTTTATGGAAAAAAATAGGGTGAAAAAAACAAACAAAGGAGAAACAATGAGTCTAAGGAAACTACTTTCTTTACTCTTACTTACGGCGTTTACTATGACGTCGATCGCTCCTGCCCATGCGGCAGTTACGCTTAATTCAAGCGTAGTGCTTCCAACCATAGCTCAAGATGATGGTACGCGTGCCGATGGCGCGAACAGAGATGTTGTACCTCTTGTATTGAGAATTGGTTTTGTTGGCGGAGATCTTACATTTGCACCGGATGGTACTGCGTTCCAAGCGCTTGACTCTTTCACTGTTGAAAACAATGGAAGTTTGGCGACTACTGGATTTACAGTTCCAGCTCCGAGAGTTGCTGTATTCGTACCACCTACTGGTACTGAATTCGTTAGATTAGTAGCTAATAGCTATAGAGATTTAACTTCAGCTATTACTATTGCAAACGGTACATCAGGTTCAACTACGATCAATGGAACTACTCTTTTGAACGTTACTGCTGATTCTGCTACTACAGCTAGCTTCCCTGGAACAGGCGCTGGTGCAGTTGTTGCTGCAACAGTTCTTACTTCAGCTGCTGCTGATGCGATGTTTGGTATTGGTTCTAGCACTGAGTTCCCAGCTGGTAGCTTAGTTGTTCATTTCTTTACTAAGACAGACGCACCTAACCAAATTACTACTGGTGCTGGTGGACTTATCGTTGTTAACGGTATTGGTCTTGCTGCTGATCCAGGTACTAGCTTAGGCGCTACTGGTGATTTAAACATCACTTATAAAGCTCCTAATACTAGTTCTGTAGCTCTTGCTGCTT
>CAYQSL010000197.1:0-3348 GCA_964420165.1 uncultured Gammaproteobacteria bacterium
GAAACTTGCAACTAGCATCGAACTTACAGCAAAAGAAATTGCTAAGGAAATGAAGTTCGAAGTTGTAAAGAAAAATCTTAAAGACATAAAAGTTGCTGATCTCGCAGCAATGGAATATGCACTAGTTGTAATTTCGACTTGGGGCGAAGGTGATCCTCCAGGTGGAGCTATTAATTTCTGTAATGAACTTTACAAAGCAAGCTCACCTAAACTTAGTAACTTTAATTACACAGTACTTGCAATGGGCGATAAGAGCTATCAAGATTTCTGTGGTTGCGGTAGAAGAGTAGATGAAAGTCTTACTAAACTCGGCGGCAAACAAATCATGCCTCGCAAGGATTTCGATTTAGATTATGATGCCGGTTTTGAGAACTGGGAAATAGAGATGTTTAGTACCATTGCGCCTTTGTTGAAAGCGTAATTATTTAATGAAACTGCTGGGGTATAAACTTCAATACAGCAGCATTAATATCTCGCATTAATTGCTTCGGCAATCTAGATCTATTAGCATTTAATAAAGCATCCTTCGCATCTTCAGAAAGAACTATTGATATATTTCTTCTAGGCATTTCGCTACGCAATGTCGTGATATCGGAAGGCTGCTCTAGAATCACTCTAAATTGTTCATCAGGATTTAGAATCCCTGAGTCTCTGTAGTAAACAGTTTCTAGTGCATATATATTTGATTCACGATCAAGGTCTAATTTGTTATTATCGTTATATTTCCTTATTCCTCTTTCAAATGGGGCTCCAGCAAATAAATTTTGAATCACACTGTCTTGATCATGCTCATAATGATGGTATCCATTTATTTTGTCAAAATTGTCACAATATAAAACAAAATTTCTATAAAGTTCTGGATTGTCTTGAAGTAACTCTTCTAAATATTCAAATTTATCTTCACCAAAAGTATCTATAAAAGCCTGGATAGAATCCTGTGCACAACGCTCATTTGTGGCAGCAGCGGATTCAACCCGCTCTTCAAAATCTCCAGTCGAGAAATCATCTGATTCACTGGATAAATCGAAACCGGTTAATAAAAATTGACCAGTTAAATAACTTTTCAGAATGGCAACTTTATCACTATAACCATTTTCTGTATAACGCGGCATTTCAGAGACAAGGCTATTTAAAAACTTCAGATGCTTTTGATCTAGAATTACTCTTTCATTCTCCGTTAAAAAAACCTGATTGTTTGTGGCAGATGAAATCGAGAGCTCTCCATACAAAATCATTTGCGCATCTTCAGCTTTATTATTTATTATGCTCCAAGGATCATTATTTAAATGACTGTGTCCCAGAGTGAGATTACGCTCATTAGGGCTAGCAAGTCTTAGTGCAAATTCTGGATTCAAAAAAATCTCAGCTTCAGATCCACCGTCTACCTGCCCTCGTTCCTGCGGATAAACTTCAAGTCTCAATCTCTCACCATAACTAATTTCAGTATCAATACTTAGTCGTAGATTTATTTTGTGTTTTGTACTTAAGTGTTCTTGTATAGATTTTAATTTTTGAGCTATCACTTGAGATTTTGTTTCTAATTTTTTTCTAGATACTTCTTGCTGTGATTTAATCCAAGTTCGTACTTGAAAAACTGCTCCCGAATTGGCAGATTGATCTACAACGCCTCCAATACTAGTATTTTGAGAAGTAGTATTTTTCTCTGGCCCTGGATTAGCTTGAGTTTGCGCTATATTTGGTTGAAAAACTCTATCGATGTAGTCTCTCATCTTCTTTATATAAAGCCAGGAATTCTTAATTGTTTACAATAAGACTCGAATCTAAGTCAAAAACACTAGTAAAATTGAGTAATTAGGAATTGAATCACTGCTTCGCTTTAGCAGCACAAGGCAAGCAGAAACACTATTAAATTCGATATAATAAGCAAAATGAATAGAGTAGAACGAAAAAAATTAGGGCAATTAGGACAACAATCGAAACCTGCTGCAAATAAAACAGAAGCAAACAAGCCCTGTGAAGTAAAGAAACCATTAGAATCACTACATTGGGCTAACTCAAAAGTTTTACCGCAAGAACTTTCTCGAAGAAGTTTTGAAAGTTTATTATTACCAAACATTGGCAGCAACGTCAAAATTACAACAATTAACAATACTCCAGAGTCTGAAGGCATACTTAAAGCGATAGAATTTAAACGTACTAGTTCTTACAACTGGACATGGGGCCAGGCATCTGACTTACACCCTCAAGATAAAGGCTGTATAAGTTATAGAATTGAAGAATCCAATGGTTCAGAATATGAAAGTAAAACTTCTACTGGCGCCTTAAAAATCCACTGGAACTAACAACTTAACTGCCATCGGAAAAAGAAAAAATTGCAATGCCATCAAGAACACAGCAAAGACTTTGATGTAGATCACTTATCTTATATGCCTCTTTTATTTTGTGTATAATAGGCAAAATGGTAAGCAATAGAATACTCAAACAAAGATTAGCAGCCGAAACAGCAAGACTTAGAGTTACACAAGAAGTATCAACTGGAGCTGCTGGTGCAACAACTAAAGTACCAGAATCTTTACATTGGGCTCATACTCGGTTTTTAAAAAAAGGTGAGGATAATCTTCGTAAGCATGAATTTGAGAGTTTTACGAATCAACTAACTCCAAATACTCCTATTAGAATTACAACTAAATCAGGAGCTATTCTTTCCGAAGGAAAACTTATTGCAATGGAATTCAAGCCTCGTTTATATACGAATCGAGGATATATTAGTATAAGAATTTTAGAAAAGGACAAAACAGAACCAGAAGATATTACAACATTGAGTAGTGACTTAAAAATCCACTGGAACTAAAAGCTTCACCGCCATCGCAAAAAGAAAAACTGCAACTCCAATTCTAAATTTATCTTGTGGCACTTTGTCCACAATAAAAGCGCCTAGGTTCACACCTAGAACTGAAACTAAGATACAAATTCCTAGAGCTAAATATTTACTCATAGCAAAAACTTCAAGTGGGACTAGATTTTCTACCCTCTCACCTTCCAGGAAGTAAGTAGTGACCCGGGCGCTATCTATCAAAACCAGTAATAATGCGGAATTGGCAAGGTAAACTACTTTTGGTAAATTGAATGCCACAAGAAAGGCTGCGCGAATAGCACCACCCATACTAGAGATACCTGCAACAAAACCAGAAAGGATTCCAGCAAGAATTGCATTGAAGTTAGAATATTCAAGTTTAAAATCTTTATGCCAAACCAGAAAAACTGCATATGCCATCAAAAATACAGCAATGATTTTCGTGAGCAAAACTTGATCAACCACAAAAGACATCTTGGCACCGACAATAGATGCAATCATGCCAAAAAGACCAAAGGTACCAATTAATCTAA
>CAYQSL010000198.1:0-3328 GCA_964420165.1 uncultured Gammaproteobacteria bacterium
AATGGCTGCCTTGACCTATTGTCATTCCAAGGGCTGCTCCTAAGAAATTTAAATTGCCACCAAGGAACATCAAGTGACCCTGATTCTTAGATCTATTAAGAGTGAGTTTTGATTTAGAGCCAAAGAATCCATCTTGAATTAATTCTTTCCATTTTTGACCATAGGCTTTGAAATGATCATTTAAATTTTGACGGTTAGTTTCAGGTTGATAGTCATCCTTATTAAGATGCTTCTGAGAGAAATTAATCATAGTACTGCCGCTAGAAAATCCAGATGCTAGGTACATATCTTCTTGTGGTGCAAACCAAACAGCCAGAGGGTTTAATAGCCTACCTAAACCATCACAACCACGTTTAGCTCCAAAGGCATTTATAGATTTACTAAGGAAGACTCCAGTGTTAACTACCTTAGAAACATATTGCACATTGTCATCAATAAGTTTACTTAAAGACTTTGGTAAAAATTTTAGAGTTCTATCGAGCGCAGCGATAGTATGTAAACTACTGGCAATACCATAACCAAAAATAGGAACGGTGGTTTGTAATAAATTATCTATTTTGCTAAGTTCTTTTTTCTTTTCGGTTTGTGCTTTAGCTTGTTTCTCTTCTGTAACACCTTCAAAACTATTTAAAGAATCATGGGCACCAAATCTCTCTAATTGTTGTTGGAGTTTTTCTATTTGTGCAGCGCTGATTTTTCTTGAATCTTCTCTTCTTGAATCTAGGTTAGGAGTTTGTACTTTATTGCGCTCGCCAGCTATCTCAGGCTTTACCTGAGGAATTTTATTTTCAATTGGTGGCTGAACTTGCATTTATTTCAGTTGTTATTTAATCTGATAATACATTATAGCAGGGGAAGATGTAATGCATGGCAGTTATTTCGGGTAAACCCTTGGCGGTTATCTTGGTTAAGGTGGAAAGTGGAGGTGCGACCCTGGTGGGCTAATTAAAATATCTATCCCACTTGCTATCGACCATCGCCTTAATCTCAGGACTCATCGTAATCAAATCAGGCCACTCACGAGTAAAGCCTTCATCAGCCCATTTGCGTGTGGCATCGATGCCGACTTTAGAGCCATAGCCCATAATTGGCGCAGCATGATCAAGAATATCTAGCGGTCCTTTAGTAAAGGTCATATCGCGTTGCGGATCAACATTACCAAAAGCATACATTGCTGCTTCTGAATAATTGTGCACATCTACTTCTTTATCAAAGACGATTATAGTTTTGGTCCATGCCATCTGACCGATGCCCCAAATTATATTCATGACTTTTTGTGCATGACCTGCATATTGTTTATCAATTTTTACTAAAGCGCAATTGTGGAAAACCCCATCCCAAGGTAGATCCATGTCGATTATTTCTGGACAGATTAATTGCAGAAGTGGTAGAAAAATTCTTTCTGTTGCTTTACCTAGGTAACAATCTTCTTGTGGTGGAATACCAACTATAGTCGTAGCGTAGATAGGATTTTTTTGATGAGTGATTGCAGTGAGATGAAGCTTAGGATATTTATCTGCAAGTGAATAGAAACCAGTATGATCTCCAAAAGGTCCTTCAGTGACCAGCTCTTCACTAAGATCGATGTATCCTTCTAAAACAATCTCAGAGCCTGCTGGAACTTCTATATCAATGGTTTTACACTTGACCATTTCGACAGGCTTATTTCTGATAAAACCAGCAAGTATCATTTCATCAATGCCTGGAGGTAGTGGTGCAGAACCACAATAGGCTATTACTGGGTCACCACCAATAGCTACAGCAATTTCCATGCGGCTTTGCTGCTTGAGAGATTTTTGGTAGTTGTGGGCACCATCATGGTGTTTATGCCAATGCATGCCGGTTGTAGTGTTATCGAATTTTTGTAAACGATACATCCCAACATTGCGACCTGAGCCTAATTTATCTGGATCACGTGTGAAAACAGAAGTCAAAGTTATGAAAGGTGAAGGATCTTGAGGCCAGCATCTAATGATAGGTAATTTATCTAAAAGCTTATCACCGCTATCTGCATAAATAACCACGTCTTGGCAAGGAGCTGAGCTAACAGTCTTAGGTAAAAAATTACGCGCTTCAGCTAGTTTGAAAAGCTTGGAAATTTTATCGCTTAGGTTTTCAGGAATTTCTGGTTTGATAAATTCTCTAATTCGGTCTGCAATTGCATCATAGCCTTTAGCGTCTTTATCAATGCCTAAAGCCATTTGCATACGTTTATGCGAGCCCATGGAATTAATTAAAACTGGAATCTTGTAACCAGTAACATTTTCAAAAAGCAAAGCCTTATTAGCTTCTCCTCGGGATTTAGAAACTCTATCAGTAATTTCTGTAATCTCTAATTCACTAGAGACTTCTTCTTTAATTCTTATTAACTCGCCTGCTTTTTCAAGATCAGCGATAAATTCTTTAAGATCTTTATACGGGAAACTCATCAAAGAACATTTTACTGTTTTTTAAAGATCAAAAAGCTTTTAGGCGCTAGATCTATAACAATTGAATAAGGTCTGCCAGCTTCGGCAGTATTGGAGCTATAGACACCATCATCGTTATCAAGCCCAGAGCCTTGGAATTGCTTTAAATCACTATTAAAAGCTTGTAAGTAAAACCCTGATTCAGGCACAGCTAATCTGAGATTTAAAATTTCTTTATCACTAAAATTGGCAATAGCAATTACTGAGTCTTGATAGTCTTTAGACCATCTAATAAAAGATAGATATTGTTTTGAAAATTCTGAATTCCATTCAAAACAAGATGACTTAAAATCACTTTCAAACAATATTTTTGATTCAGTATATGTTTTTGCTAAAGCTTGAAGATATGTGAAATAAGCTTCTGGCATATCATCTAAGAACTCGTTGTTGATAATTTTCTTACCCGGCAAAGTGAAAAACAATCCAGTAATGATTTTAAGATTTTCAAAGTCATTATTAGTTTCGCTAAGGTTCAGTTTGTCGATTTTTAATAGAGAATTTTCTGAGAAAATATTAGAGCAAGCAATAGCTAAATCTGAACAGTCATTGGAACTAAAGTCGTTAATAAGAAAGTTTTGAATATCAGATACTATGTCAGATCTGAGTTTAAGATTAATGCCTAAACCGTTTATTAGAGCGGAATTGGTGATCTGAGTTAAATTCTCTGAACTTTCTATTAAAGTAAAAATACCTTTAGCGCGAGAATGAATTGTTTGAGTCAGAATTTGAAAAAGTTCTTTAATTGCTAAAAGTTTTTTATTATTGATATTAAATTCAATATCAGAAAAATTGAAACCATCTACATGAAATTCTTCTATCCAATAAATTGTATTTGAAAGATAAAAATTGAAATGTTGCTT
>CAYQSL010000199.1:0-3325 GCA_964420165.1 uncultured Gammaproteobacteria bacterium
CAATATGGTTCTGCAATGACTGTGGTTACGAAAGTACTGGCTATCTCGGTCGCTGTCTAAGTTGTGGAGCTTGGGAAACTTTCAAACAAGCTAAATTCTCCGAACCCAAGGGCAGTAAAAAACAAAACCAGGACTCAAGAAGTAACTTTTTCATCAAGGCTGAAACACAATTACTATCGCTAACTGAGATCCCCGAAGATTCAATTGCGCGTTATCCTAGCGGCTCAGCAGAGCTTGATAGAGTGCTTGGAAGTGGTGTAGTGCCCGGTAGCATCACTTTAGTTGGTGGTGAACCGGGAATCGGCAAATCAACCTTACTTCTACAAGTTGCCAATTATTTCAGTAGCCAAGAACTTAAAGTTATCTACGTCAGTGCTGAAGAGTCTTCCAGACAACTTAAAATCAGAGCCAATAGACTGAAGATCAAACAAGATCAAGATGGCAAAAATATTTTTGTCTTTGCAGAAAATAATTTAAATAGCATTCTTAATATCATTGAAAGTGAAGAACCGAGCTTAGTAATCATAGATAGTATTCAAGCAATTTATTCTGATGCACTAGATGCTCTACCTGGCATGCCAAGCCAGATCCGTGAGTGTTGCAGCAAACTCATGCGCACGGCTAAGGGTATTAATGTACCAATTTTCTTAGTAGGTCATATAAATAAAGATGGTGATATTGCGGGACCTAAAATCCTCGAACACATGGTAGATACAGTAATTCAATTCGAAGGTAGTAAAGATGCTAATTTGCGTTTCCTGAGATCTATTAAAAATCGCTTTGGTGATACTAATGAAATTGGCTTGTACACTATGTCTGGTGAAGGTCTTGAAGATCTAACTAACCCTTCAGAGATTTTCTTAGAAGAGAAATCTTCCGGAATAATTTTTGCATTTCATGAAGCACGTAGATCCTTACTATTAGAGATCCAAACTTTAGTTCTTAATTCTAATTATCCAAATCCTCGTAGGTTTGCTAATGGTATAGAACTGAATCGCTTACACCAAATTCTAGCTATTATCGAGAAAAGGCTCGATATAAGCCTTTCAAAGGCTGATGTTTACTTGAATGTAGTTGGAGGAATTTTTGTAAAAGATACTGCCTCTGATCTGGCAGTGGCACTGGCTATTTATAAAAGTGCAATGAACTTCGAGACGTATAATCCTGAAACCGAAATAGTAGCTATCGGAGAGCTTGGCTTAAATGGTGAAATACGCTCAGTGACTAATTGCGAGAACCGCATCAAAGAGGCACAGAGATTAGGTTTCAAAAAGATCTTAATTCCACAGAAAAACTTCTCGCGCCTTGAAGCTAAAAATTTTACGATTCAAATAAATCCAATCAGCAATCTCAATGAGTGCATAAATTTATTTCATAAGCCTAAAAAGCCTATGGCACAGGCTATCTAAAAGTAGTGCCTTCAGGAGCTGCTGCTAATTGTTGTAATTTTGCACGATTAGGTTCAGCCGACGGAGCAGGATTAAGTATTGGATTAAATTTAACTCCTGTTTGTGGAATCTCAACATTATTTGCTATTTGCATTTGCCTTACAGCATCAGTTGTGACAGTTGCAGCATTCGATCCATCTGTGACACAACCTGGTCCACTAGCTAAAGCCATACCGGTCATTGCCATCAAACTTTTAAAACTTGGAATATTCATATAAAATTACCTCTTTGTATTTACATATTATCTTACCTAAATCGATTTGTCAATACTTAATCAAAGATTATGTTAATATCTAATATTATGGGCAATGGAAGTGGAAACTTACCAGATTATTTAAGCGGATTAGCTTTTTTGCGTGCCAATATCTTCACAATCCGAAAGAATCCTACCAATATTTCTTTAAATAATTGCCTACTAGATAGCATCAATACCCATGTACAAAATTTAGTAACAAATAAAGCTATTGCTATTAAAGACCTATCTAAAGCTAAGAATATAGATTTTCTCAATAGATTTTTAGATTGTATGGATGGCTATTTCCGCTTAGAACAAGATCTTGATTCTACAAAATTTGATTTAAGGCTTAAAGGAGCAGTAGAGTTTAGAACTAAAGTTATCGCTATTGGTAAACAATTTAAAGAATTTACTATAGAACTTTTACGAAATCTTGGTTTTGATTCTAGAGATCAAGTTATCAAAGATGGCAAAGATTCATTCATGCGAAGTTCTCCAAAATTAGACACAGACATTAAAGAAAGTACTGATAAAAACTGGGATGAATTAAAACAAGGCTTACAATTGATTCTTAGCTAATCAGCTCACAGACTAGATCATACTCATCACAGTCTATGACTCTAACTTGAATAAATTCACCAGGTGCCGGAGCTATATCATCCACACTAAGTTGTATATATAACTGTCCATCAATTTCAGGTGCATCTCTAAAAGATCTACCTACCACTCTGATATTGCCTTCTTCATCTTCTTCAAGATGTTCAATCAGCATTTGCATTTGTTTACCGACATATTCTTTATTCTTCTCGAAAGAAATTCTTTGCTGTAAAAGCATCAATCTATCACGGCGTTCTTTTTTAATTTTCTCGGGAACCTGCTCTTCAAAGCTTCCTGCAGGAGTGCCGTCTTCTTGTGAGTAAGTAAAAATTCCCACCCTATCAAATCTTGAATCTTCAATAAAACTATAAAGCTCTTGGTAATCCTCATCAGTTTCACCAGGGAAGCCCACTATAAAAGTAGTACGCACTGTTGCTTCAGGTAATTTAGAATGAATCAACTCTACTGTATCTCTTACGGTAGGTGGTCTTCTCATTGAACGCAAAACCTTTTGTGATGCGTGTTGTAAAGGGATATCAATATACTTAACTATATTGTCTTTCTCTTTAATAACTTCAAGCATCTCAGCGTCAAGCTCGGTTGGATATGAGTACATGAGCCTAATCCATTGCGCGCCACTTTGATCAGCTATTGCTCTAAGTAAATCAGCAAGGGCTCTACGCTTATAAAGATCTGTACCATAAGCTGAACTATCTTGTGAAACAATAACGATTTCTTTAGCACCAGTTTCTACTAAATGCTTAGCTTCAGCAACTATATCTTCTATAGTTCTAGATTTCATATCACCACGAAGATAAGGAATAATACAAAACGCACAACGATGGTCACAACCTTCAGCGATTTTCAAATAAACTGATGGACCCATTTGCGTATGAATTCTTGGTGTAAATGCGTCAGCAACTGCATTTGGCACTTCATCCACACACATGATCTTGGAATCTTTTCCCTCGTTCATATTACGAGTAATTTCTTTTACAACTTTGAGAATGTCTTTGACATTACCAGTGCCGACTACAGCTTGAGC
>CAYQSL010000200.1:0-3321 GCA_964420165.1 uncultured Gammaproteobacteria bacterium
ATCGAAAATAAAGCTCTTGAGAATGAGCATTTCGTAGGCAGCTTCAACTAAATCAGCTTTCAGATTACCTACTTGCAATTCAACTTCTGTTTCTGTAATATCTTTCCAATTAGCTTCAGAAACTTTCTCTCTAATTTTCTCTGAACTAAGATCTTTTATAGGACCTAAAAATACTTTTAGTAATTTATTATCACAATGATATTGAAGATCTTTGACTTTACGTTCATTTAAACTAGCCCCTAGATCAGGACCTGGAGTTTTTTCTGGAATTAGCTCTACTGTTAATTTTGACATAGTTATATATCTATTATGACACCCTTTTACAATCCCATTCGTTTGAGTAAGGCATCTTCAGAAGGTTCTCTGCCCATGAACTTTTTAAATAAATTCATTGGTGATTCACTATCGCCCCTTTCTAAAATTGCTTCACGATATTCTTTACCGACTTGGGAATTTAAAACACCTTCATTCTGGAAGCGTGAAAAAGCATCGGCTTCTAAAACTTCTGCCCATTTATAGCTGTAATATCCAGCAGCATAACCACCACCGAAAATATGGCTAAATGAGCATGGGAAATTAGTTCCTTCCCAAACTTCAAAAACTCCATATTTTTTCACTATATCTTTATAGAGGTCTAATACAGCTTGAGTGTCATGGGGATTAGTTCTCATATAGATTGCCAGATCGAATAAAGCAAATTCAATTTGTCTCATACAAGCTAGACCTTCATTAAAAGTTCTAGACGCTAAAAGTTTTTCTATAAGGCTTGCTGGGATTGCTTCATCTGTTTCGTAATCTTTTGCGAAAGTCTTTAAAGATTCTACTTCCCAAACAAAATTCTCATTAAGCTGAGAAGGTAATTCCACAAAATCCCACTCAACATTAGTTCCTGAAAGAGGTGCAAGACTAATCTGTGAAAGTAAATGATGTAATGAGTGACCAAATTCATGGAATAGAGTAGTAACCTCTAAATGATTTAATAGCGAGGCTTGATCTTTACTTGGCTTGGTTAAATTGCATACTAAAGTACATTGAGGATATATTTTTTCACCTTGTAAATTTATAGAAGCTGGCACTAAAGGCATTACCCAAGCACCTTGTCTTTTCGTATCTCTAGGGAAGAGATCCATATAGAAAGTACCTACTAAAGATCCATCAAGATTTTTGATTTGATAAACTTCTACTTCATCATGCCATGCTGGGATGGAACTAACCTTCTCAAACTTAATTGCAAAGAGCTTTTCAGCGATACCAAACATACCATGAATAGTGTTATACAACTCAAAATAAGGTTTGAGTAAATTAGTATCAAATTCATATTTAGCTTTGCGTAATTTCTCTGATAAATATTCTTTATCCCAGGGATAAACTTTATCTGAGTTGTTTTCACTGTTTTGATACTTAATCTCTTTTTGGAATTTTACTAATTCTTGATATTCTTTTTCAGCTAAAGGCTTGGCTTTAACTCCGAGCCTTTCCAAGAATTCTTTTACTGATTCTGGGCTAGGAGCCATTTTAGTTTCAAGGCTTAATTCAGCATAGTTTTTAAAGCCTAATAATTGAGCTTGTTTAGTTTTTGCCGCAAAAATCTTTTTGATGATTTCCTCGTTATTTAGGGATTCTTGATTCTCCTCAAGTGTGCCTAATAAGCCTCTTGTAGCCTTACTTGTAGCTTGAACCAAATAAGCCAAAAAGAGTTCTTTCCTAAGATCCCCTCTAGCAGAGAATTTCATAAACGGACTTAAAGATGGATAATCTAAGTTTACTAAGCCACTATTTTCAGGAATTTTTTCAAAAGCCTGTTTCTCATCCATGCCTTTTTCAATTAATTCTTTTCTAAATTCAATAGCCTTGGCTTTGCTGGTGTTGATGTAATCTTCAGGTAAGCCAATAAAATCATTTTCATTTCTTAGAATAAGTTCGAATTTAGAATCAGTAGCATTATCAGAAAATTTTTGTGATAATTCTGAAAGCTCGAGATTAAGTTTTTTGAACTGCTCTTTCTCTTCGCCTTCAAGTTCTGCACCTGATAGCTTGAAGTCTATGAGAGTGTTTCGTAAGTATCTTGCTTTTTCATCTTTTAAATTTTTAGCTTCATCTGTTTGTGAATATTTTTTTACAAACTCATAAACTCTTGGGTCAAGAGAGTATTCATTGAAGAAATCCACTACTAGGGGTCTTGCTTCACTTGCCGCATCACGAATTTCTTTAGTGCCTATAAGTGAAAGTAAATTTTCTACAGGGGTCCAAACTCTCTCGATAATTTCTTCAAGTTCAATAAGAGCAAAAAGTGTATTTTCAAAACTCAAGTTTTCTTTTGTGCTTAAAATTATTTCTAATTTTTCTTTAGACTCTTTAATTGCTTCTTGAACAGCTGGTACTATGTCGCTGGCTTTAATTTCGTTGTAAGGTACAAATTCCTTGTAACCGAGAAGGGGATTGGTAAAAGTTTTCATCAATAGATCATCATAACTGGTTTTATGCCAGGGCTAACCCTCTCTATTTGGCTGCTTTTGCAATACAAATTACATGTTATTATTGATAGTCGATCTGGTAATACATAATTTGCTGGATTAATAGGACAAATATGGAGCTTAAAAAGGCCCCAAGTGAATCTTTGCTACCTAAAAATGACCTGCTTATTGCAGATCATAGATCCACGTTGCCTAAAATAGTTGGATTCCAAAATCCAAATCATCCAGGAAGCAAAGAAGAAAAACATGATTATGATCACCATGATTTTCATTTGGAGCCTAAAGAATCCAAATCATCAAATCCTTATAAAAAAATAGAAGCTAGTGATAGTAAAGCCGAGAAAGAAGCTTCACAAAATCTACATGAAAATATGTACAACTTTGTTAAATGGCTTATTACAAGGGCAGGTCCTCTTGCTACAGCATTTGGTCATGCTTATTCAGCGTTTACAGGTTTGCGTTATTCTAAAAACTTTGATTCAGAAGTTAGAAAAAAGACAGATCTTTGCTCACTATTATTTTCAAAAATCGTTTTAACCTCTAGTTGTGTAGTAAATGGTTTAGAGGCATTCCGTAAGAACCGTCTCTGGGAAGGTATTTCAAGAATAATTGAACCATTATTTATCATTGCTGAAAATCGTGTTGAAGATCTTGGCTTAGCGCGAGGTATTGGTTTAGGCATATCGCAACTTGCTGAAGCTCAAGGCGGTATTTACAAAGAAATGCTGAGGCAAAAAATGGGATCTCATGAATCTGATGATCATGTTCAAGCAAGATCTATGGGTGAAGATCATGACGTGAACGCATCTGCATTCTTTAAATTAGGTAAAGAAATTTTCTCAAATGG
>CAYQSL010000201.1:0-3305 GCA_964420165.1 uncultured Gammaproteobacteria bacterium
GTCAGGCTGCGCGCAGCCTGCGCGAAGAGGGCGTCAAAGTGATATTTATAAACTATCTAAGCAAATTAACCTTGGTAAGAAATTTACTTCAGCATATGATGATCCGGTTTCAATTATAGGTAGTATCGATACTCAAGGAAGAATTAGTAGGAATGATCAAGGTATAAGAGATAGAAACACTGCTACCTCTGATCTTGAGGCACAAGAAATTTCTTTAAGATCAATGAATGATATTATCGACAAGATTAATGAAATTGCAATTAAAGGTGGAACTGGCTCGGTGTCTGCTGATGAAAGGTTGATTCTTAGGGACGAACTTAACTCTCTTGGAGATACTATAGTTCAACTATCAAATTCAAAGAATGGTAGTAAATATATTTTTTCAGGTCAGCAAAGTGATTTGCAAACATTGAGACTCCAAGAAGGGTCTACTTTTGACCAAGTGATTTACAAGCATAATCAGGACAATAGCAAAGAAAGAGTTAGTGGTGGTTTGACTTCAAGCGTATCAGTTAAGGATGCCTTAGTAAGTGCAGCTCAAGGAGCAACTTGTGGTAATAATGTAATTAATCCAATTGCTACAACTGCAGGTAATTTAGTTTTTGAAACTGATGATGGTAATGGAACTATAGTGAGTTTTACTGCAGCCATTGCTTCAGGAGATGATTTATCAACAATTATTTCTAAAATTAATACAGCCTTTACTGGTGCAGGTGGTCTTGGTTCTTTGGCTCAAGAAAGTCCTGCTGGATATTTAAAATTAGATACAGCAAATATAACTGGGAATACTGCAAATGGTGATGCCAGAATTAGTTTGAAAAGCACTTCTACAACGGCTTTAGTTAAAGAGCTTGGAGTGAGTACCAGAGACAATTTTGGTAAAGATATGGGTTTGATGAACACCATTGCTGCTTTAGTATCAGCTTTATCTTCTAATGATGATAGTGCTATTAGAGGCTTATTGAATAATATAAGATCTAACTCTAAACAAATTAATGCAGTACAAAGTCAGGTTGGTCTTTTGGTTGCTCAAGCAGAAAGATTAAACTCTGCAGGTGACGATTTGGATATTAAATTGCAAAGTGACCTTTCAACTATTCAGGATATTGATATGGTTGATGCGAACATGCAACTTGCTAATGCTCAAGCAGCTTTGCAAACTGCAATTAAAACAACGTCGAATTTTTTCTCTAAGTCTTTAGGAGATTTTTTAGGTTAGGTAATTAAACAATGTCATTCAGCGGATTAGATATAAGTGTTTCAGGAATGTTAGCTTCACAAGTGGGGCTAGATGTTACGAGTAATAACATTGCTAACGCGAATACCAAGGGCTATTCAAGAAAGCAAGTTGGTTTCGTTGAAGGGGCGGCATCACAAACCGGTCAAAGCAAAATGCGCCTATTGACTGGGGTAGTGGTTGAAACTGTAGATAGAATCAGAAATTCATTCTTAGATCAACAAGTTAGACAGCAAGGCGCCAATGCTGGTAGAGATAAAGAACTTGCAGATCTTATGGTTGCGATGAATGATATTCTTGGTGAGCCGAGTGATTCAGGATTAACTGCTAAAGCAAATGAATTTTTCCAAGCTGCAAGTGACTGGGCTGCAAACCCAGAGCTAGAAGCAGCAAGAACCGTATTTATTAATTCTGCAAACACACTTACAAGTGCTTTTAACCAAATTGATCAATCTATTCAATTACTTAAATCAAATTTGGATGCAGCTCCTTCTGGAACGATTAATACATCAGTAAGAGAATTAAATGAGAAATTAAAATTATTAGAAAGTGTGCACAAAAAAGTTTTGAGTCTTGATGCACGAGAAGCTGAAACCACTCAATTAAAAGATCAACGTGATTTATTGCTAGATGAAATTAGTACTTTGCTTGATGTCAATATTGTTAGAGATGGCGGTGGACAATTTAATAAGCTAACTATGAGTACTCATGCTTCAGAGGCAAAGGTTTCAAGTACTAATTTCTTCCCTAACTATGATTCATCAATTTCTGGTATAACCAGCTCTGCAAACACTTTAGTGCTTACTGTTAATAACGGTGCCGGTACTAGTACAGGTCCTTTTACGGTGAATCTTGAAACGGGATCAACACCAAGAGAAATTGTTGATAAAATAAACAAAACTTTTAATGCTTCTGGTGGCAGAGGCAGTGTAGCTTCAATAGATAGTTCAGGTAAACTGGTTTTACAAACTGCATTGGTTGATAATGCGGCAAATACAACTAGCGCTGCAGTTACTATTGGTGCTTCAAGTAATGCACTAACTGTTTTAGGTTTTAGTTCTGGTACTACAAATGGTACTGCTGGACAAACTGTAACCTTGCTTGATAGCCAAGGTTTGGATTATACCTTTGATACAGAGCCGGGCTTTAATGCAGTTGGTTCAAACCCAGGTAAATTGTTTCTTAGAACTAATGATAGTTTGCAAACAGCATCTGGATATATCGATTCCTTCAGTGGCTCTATTGGTGGTCTTTTCGAAGCATCAAATAAAGCTGTTCCTGAGATGAGACAGAGTCTTTCTGAATTTGCGATGAGTATAAAAAATGGAGTAAATAAAATTCTTACTCTTGGAACAACTGCCGCTGGTAATGCTGGTGCAGAATTGTTTACTGGAACAACTTCAGGTAATTTCGCAGTGAATACCAATGTAATTTCTAATAATTCTTTATTAACTCAAGGTAAAACTGGCTCTCCTAGTGATGGCAGTATTGCATCTGAAGTTGCAGATCTTTTTTTTGGAACGAATAATATTGTTAGTAACTCTGCTAAATCCGAGAAAGTATATATAGACTCGGATAGCAGTTCTCTAGTTTCAAGTGACATTGCAATAGTGCCTGGTCAAACTATTACTATCCATGCAGATGGTTTAGTAGATGATGATGGTAGTGCTGTGAATGCAGGTACTAATGGTTTCGGTAGTGGTAGTTTGATGCAAATTGAATTTATCGATGCAGCTGGGGCTGTAATCGGTTCTGCTGTTGATTTCCCTGCTTCTGCTGGTGCACCTACTGATAGGGTGACTTATACAGGAACTGTTCCTGCTGGTTCAGCTTTTGTTAGATTTAAAATGAATAGTAGTTTTAATGATAGTGACATAACCAACAACACTGGACATTTTGGAGTCTCTATAATTCAAGGCACTGAAGATGATTCAAGTTCAAACTTTAATAATAAGATTGCTGATATCGTTGGTGATTTTGGTACCAGAGGTTCAGTAGCTAATTCAAAACAAGAAAGCTCGATTGCTCTTTATGAATCTTTAGACAATCGTAGACAAAGTATTAGTGG
>CAYQSL010000202.1:0-2866 GCA_964420165.1 uncultured Gammaproteobacteria bacterium
TGAAAGCTCTGTGTAATGAATTTACCTGTCTCATTATCAAATACCGTCATTGATTGCTTGTTGCGGCTGGTATCTATGCTTAAAACTTTCACTAAAAGCTAATTCTAGACTATTTATTAGAGTTATTGCCAAACCGCTAAAGGGCTATGGTTTAGAATTTAAAAGGAAGTTCTTTATGCTTGAAAAAATTCTTAACTGTATACAAATCGCTGGCTTGATTTCAATTAGTGGTGGAACACTTGCAATCGGAGCTATTACTGCTCCTACTTTATTTAAAGAACTGAACCGCGCTGAAGCAAGTATCACGATGATCGAGATTTTTTCTAAATTCGATACTTTGGTTCTTTACTCAGCGATTCTAGTTTTTACAGCCAAACTTTTAGAGTTGATTTTTATTAGAGGCTTTAACTTCAACAATGTAAACGGCGAGCTAGATTTAGGTCTCATCTGTATGTTGCTTTGTGCTCTAGGAATTTTGCTAATTAGTGTGTATTTAAGTCTTATACTGGAACCACAAATTCTTGAAGCTTACGAAACCAGCAACCCAATTTTTGAATCCATACACCACCAAAGCGAATTAATACACAAGGCAAATTTCTTATTGGGCTTGATTATGCTTTTTGGATTTGCGTTATAAGTTGACGGCTCATACTTTAGTATGCTAATATATAAGTATGGTTACACAATTATCTCCTAAGCAAGAAGAAACTGCAGAAGTTATCTACAAACTTACTCATAAATTCAACTACCCACCGACCCTTGACGAAATAGCTGCTGAAATGGGCATCACCAAGGGGACTTTACAGTATCATATGACGGCCTTACGTAAAAAAGAAGCCGTTATATGGAATACTGGTTCTGCTAGATCAGTAAGAGTTATTGATCCTGAAGTCGTAGAGCATTGCCGCCAAACTTTTCCTAAACTTTCAACTTCTGGAGCTTACGCGAATTATAGTAACCAAAGCTCAGCTGCTGACTATGAAAAACACAATGGCTCAGAGTTCAATGTAAGTAGAGAAAGAACTCAAATCCCTATACTCGGTAAAATCGCTGCAGGTGCACCACTGGCAATTGCAGACAAGACTGATGAGTATTTGGAATTAGATACTTACTTCCAAGATGGTTGTTTTGCACTTAGAGTCAAAGGCGAAAGCATGATCGATGCTTTAATCTCTGATGGTGATTTAGTTTTAATCGAACCTCGTGATCAAGCACGCAATGGCGAGATAGTAGTTGCACTAGTTAACAACGAAGCCGCTACTCTAAAAAGATTTTTCAAAGAAGATAAGCTTATTCGTTTACAACCAGAGAATCCAACTATGGAGCCTATCTACATAGATCCTAAGAAAGATGATCTTAAGATCCAAGGTATAGTCAAAGGCGTCGTACGTAAGTTATAACTTATGTATGTGGCAACTTGTTGATATAGCATATGTAATTCCAGCTTCAGTCTTCATTGGCTATTGGCTAGGTCAATATTTAAAAAATAAATTTGGTGTTGATGATTACCAAACCTATTCAATCATGGGCTTTGCTCTGCTTGGTTTTATTATGACTATAGTAAAAATCAAACGCTTTGTTGATTCAGTAAATAACAAAACTGTAGATCCTGGTGAGGAAATTAACTAAGAGCTTCTAATCTATTTAACTCTGGCTCTAAAGTTTGGTCTAAAAGATTTTGTAACCAATCCAAAGTTATATCAATTAGAGAAATTTCTTTTGACTCGTCGCCGCTTCTAATAGCAACAGTAGTGTAGATAGAAGGGCAAGTTTTAGCTGGCACATCACTATCAAAAGTAAATTTAGTGGAATAAGGATTGCTACCACCAAAATCAAACTCAGTATTACCAACCCACTTAGAACCACTCTTACCATTACTACTCGCGACCTCTTCAAGATTTTTTTTCATATCTTCAATCAAAGTGTCCTGCAAATTAATTTTCCCACGATCAAAAGAAAAATATTTTTCTATATCATTAAAGCGATAACAATTTTGCGGGAAGCTCTTAATGCCAAGTTTATTTTGGATTAAAAAAAACAACCCTAATTGCATATGAGCTAAATCTTTAGCAAAACCAGATATTGACTGCTTTACCTGAGAATAATTCTCTTTCAGAGGAATTTTTAGTTCCTTTAAAACTAAAAACATTCCTAGAAATAATGCGATGGTATTTTTAAAACCATTTTGTGTAATCTGCATAAAACCCCTGAATTTTTCATAATCCTGTACTACAGATGTGATTTTTTTCTGGGAATAATTTGAAACTATTTTTTCAATAAGACGATTAGAGAAAGAACCGATTCTCTCTAAACTATCTTCAAACTTATTGCATTGCTTTAATTCTGTTTTGAGCTCAGCTAACGAGTAGGTAGTAGGATCTAAAAAAGTTTGTGTTGCAGCTTCTGCTAATTCTTGTAAATAAACTCGCTCTGCTGAATCACTTTGAGCTTGAACTTTAGTATGGATGCCAAAACCTTCATGGAAACGAGTAGTAATGGGATGATTGTTAACTGCAGACATTTGCTTATTTTCAATAGGACTATTGCAAAGAGGATTCTAACGCGAAGGTTTTACATAAAGATAAGAGCGATAAATCCAAGCTTTTTCTTTATAAAAACCCTAGATTTTAAGCGGGTAAATGTTAAAAAATCAATGCTACAATCGTGGCTGTTATGTCTATTACAGCTGAAAAAACTACAGGTAAAATCGTTCAAATCATCGGTCCAGTTATCGATGTGGAATTTCCAAGCGGAAAACTTCCAGAAATTTATAACGCACTTAAAGTTGTGGCAACTAATCCTGCTGGTCAACAAATCAATTTAACTACTGAAGTACAACTTATCCTTGGTGATAATCGTGTACGTT
>CAYQSL010000202.1:2876-3281 GCA_964420165.1 uncultured Gammaproteobacteria bacterium
TACGTTCAATCGCGATGAGCTCTACAGAAGGTTTAACTAGAGGCATGGAAGTAACTGATACAGGAGCACCTATCTCTGTTCCAGTTGGCAAGAACACTCTGGGCAGAATCATGAATGTACTTGGTGAAGCTGTGGATGAAGCTGGTGAACTTAAGACAGAAAGACGTCTTCCGATTCACAGAGAGCCTCCTAAATTATCAGAGCAAAGTACTAAAGTAGAAGTTTTCGAAACAGGTATCAAAGTTATTGACTTACTTACACCATATTTGAAAGGTGGAAAGATTGGTCTTTTCGGTGGTGCAGGCGTAGGCAAGACAGTTCTAATCATGGAATTGATCAACAACGTTGCTAAAGCGCACGATGGTATTTCAGTTTTCTCAGGCGTAGGCGAAAGAACTCGTGAAG
>CAYQSL010000203.1:0-3263 GCA_964420165.1 uncultured Gammaproteobacteria bacterium
GTTCGAAAAGCTCCCAGATGCAAGGCTTGCGAGGAATGTGAAGGCTGAGTTGACTCCTTCGTCAATGATGACTTCACATGATGAGCGTAACGCAGCAGATGGGACTTTGCGGATAAATTCTGCCGTATACCACCCTGCTTGTCACCTAAATCATTTACAGGGAGTAGCTTACGATTACCTTCATTACCTAAAACTTATCCCTGAACTAGAACTCAAAGAACTCTACGAAGCTGATCTTTGTTGTGGTTCTGCAGGATTTTATAATCTCATTGAACCCGAGTTGGCAGAAGCTATTGGTAAACGCAAAGCTGAAAATATAAAAAACACTCAAGCAAAATTAGTTATCACTGCCAATCCTGGTTGCATGTCACAGATTCAAACTTACTTAGGTGATGATTATCAAGTAGTACACCCAGTAACTATTCTTGCAGCTTACTTAAATTGAACTTGTCATCCGAAGCTTTAGCGAAGGATGAAGGCTTTAGCAACTTTGTCTATATTACCTGCACCAACAAGAAACAAATAATCACAGCCTTCCAATTCCTTATCAATATTAGGTTTGAGAGCAGAGACCATGTCATTAAAATTACCCTGCAAAGTCAATCCTACTTGTCTAGGCTCTAAATACTTAACATTAGGGTTGTTGATTTCTTTCACCAAACGCTCTGAATTAACACCTTCTATATGTTTACTACGAGCTACATAAATATCAGCAAGCAAACATAGATGCCCATCGGGGAAATCTTTAAAAACTTCTATAAAATCATTCCAGAGTTGCTTAGTTCTTTCAGGATGATGTGGTTGATACACAAAAACCAAACGCTTAGGTTTTAAGCTCAAAGCCCCTTGTAATACTGCTTTTACTTCGGTTGGATGATGCGCATAGTCATCATAAACTCTGATCGAACCATTATATTTATCATTGACGAGCTCAAAGCGTCTTCTTATACCTTTGAACTTACTAAGAATTTTAATCGCTGCTTCAATATCTACACCAAGTTTAAAAGCTGCCGCGATACAACCTACAGCATTAATCAGATTGTGATTACCAGGAAGTGGTAAATCAATTTTGTAGTTTTGTCTTGCATGAATTAAAGTTTGAGTTTTAAGATCGATAAAGAAATCAGCATCTGGATTTTTCGAACTATAACTAGCAAATTTCTTAGCGCCTTTATTTAACAACCAAAATTTCTCTATATTAGGATCATCGAGGCACAAGATGCTATTTTCGGATCTATCTACGAAATTCAGGAAACAAGTTTTAATCTCGTCAAAGCCACCAGGATAATTTTCTAGATGATCTGGCTCCATACAAGTTAGCAAAGCTAAATAAGGATTAGTCTTGGTATAGCTCTTGTCAGACTCATCACCCTCAAGCACAAAGTATTTACCTAGACCTGACTTAGCATTCGAATCATAGTTAATTAAAATTCCACCAACTGCAAAGCCCGGATCTAAACCCGCTTCAGTCATAATGTAAGCAAGCATCGCCGTGCAAGTAGTCTTGCCATGAGTACCAGTAATTACAACTTGCTTATAACCTTCACTGAGGTAATTCAGCATATCGGAGCGATGCCAAATAGGCACACCACGAGATCTAAGCTCTGCATAATCAGGATCAGCCTCAGCAATTGCAGTGCTACGCACTACTAAATCAATATCAGTATCAAGAGGGTCATTGTCTTTAAATGACAGATCACTCTTGGAAATCTTCAAGCCAGCATCAAAGCTGCCATTTAATTTACCTTGTTCAAGGATACGAGTAAGTGCACTCATACCGATTCCTTCTGAACCGAGAAAGCGTATGTGTCTATATTGAAGTTTGTTCATCTATGTCACAACCCATCTTAGGTTTGCACCCTAAAGTATATAAGATCTTTTAAAAACTTCGATAATATAAAACTAAGCAGCAGTTCTAGTTCTAGCTACAAGCCTAGATTTCAATCTAGCTCCAGCATTTTTATGTATAACGTTTGCTTTAACAGCTTTATCAATTTTGCTGAAAGCTTCTGGGAGCTTAGCTGTGATATCAGTAGCGTTCTTAGCATCAGCTGCTTCTCTAACTGCTCTGATGGCCGTTCTAAGAGACGAAAGTTGAGATGCGTTCTTTAATCTATTTCTTTCGCTAGTTTTAACTCTTTTCTTTGCTGACTTAATATTTGGCATAGGAGTGAAATTGTATCACGCAGGATTTTACAGCTGACCCTTAAGAAATTCTTTAAAATCAAACTCTTATTCCAGGCTTAAAACTAGACTAAATAACGATCAGGACAGTATTATAGATACAAACCTTTTATCCCTTAATAAAATAAATGGCAAATCCTATATGTATTTTTGAACCGAGTCAATATGACTCCATTCGCGAAGCCGGAAGGCTCGCTGGAGAAGTGCTACATAGAACCGGTGAGCTGGTTAAACCTGGGGTTACTCCACTAGAACTTGATGAATTTGCTGAAGCCTGGATTAGAGAGCAAGGTCAAATTCCTACTTTTAAGGGCTATCATGGCTTTCCTAATACCCTCTGTATCTCTATTAATGAATCCATAGTTCATGGCATCCCTAGCTCAAAACCTCTCAAAGAAGGGGACATTGTGAGCATTGACGTAGGCGTTTCTATTGAGGATAGCTTCAAGGGAGAGAAATTCTCTTATGTCGGTGATAATGCTTTTACTTTTCCTGTAGGTCAGGTAAGCCCAAAAGCTGCTCGCTTACTGGAACACACAAATGAAGGTCTCTGGGCTGGTATAGATCAGACCAAGGCAGGAAACTATATAAGTGATATAGCAAGAGGGATTGAAGCAATCGCGGCCCAACATCGCTATGGTAATGTCAAAGAATTTGGCGGTCATGGTGTAGGACCAAGCTATCACTGTGAACCGTTTATACCGAATTTCACGGACTTTTTTAATGACTATCCAGATGTAGAAATTAAAGTAGGTATGGTCTTAGCCTTAGAACCAATGTTCAATATAGGTAGCTCAGCAATTACCAAACACCGCGATGGTTGGACTATTGCAACTGCTGATAGAAAGCCTTCAGCGCATTTCGAGCATGAAGTTTTAATTACCGAAAACGGTATTGAAGTAATTACTGACGTAAGAAAAACTCGCGGCTGGAAACCAGAAGGCGCATAGCTTCATTTTTTTCTAACAATTCGACGATGACATTAATCTTCATATAAGAGCATGGACGCCATTTTCATGTAAGATTATTATTGAATAAAGTTTGTATTCAAACAATTCAAGAAATATCACTTTGGCTAA
>CAYQSL010000204.1:0-3259 GCA_964420165.1 uncultured Gammaproteobacteria bacterium
CAATTACTAAAACTATTCCAACTGCATATATCAAGACCTGTGATACAGCTACGAAATTTGCATAAAGCAAGAAATATAAACCGGCTATCGAGACAAAAGATCCGATTAGCGTAAAACCAGCCCTAATGAGATTCGGGTTGAATATCATTGCTATTGCACATACCACTGAAGTGGTAGCCAATATAAAAAAGGGTATAGATGAATAGTTAGCTAGTAATTCCATGAGCCACTTGTCATTATAATATAGAAAGCAAAATATGCAAAATTTTAAGAGTTAGAAGAATTGAACCTTAAACAACTAGCCGAAGCAAGAATAGTAATGGATGAGGATATCTGTTCAGGTAAGCCTAGGATCAAAGGCACTCGGGTAACCGTTGCTGATGTTTTACTCTGCTTAGCTGAAGGGCTATCTCAGCAAGAAATATTACGTAACTTTCGTTCATTACAGCCTCAAGATATACAAGCAGTAGTTGCTTATGCTTACTGTGTTACTGATAAAACCAAATTAACTATAAGATCCTCCTTTGGTGAAAATATGTCTCATGCCATAGCAGATAAGGATGGAACTACCGATACTAAGCAAACTGAAGAAGACATAAATAGCAAATTCTCAAAAGTTCTTGAAGAGCAGGCCTCAATCCAAGCCGAAATTACCAAAGAGAAGATTGAACAGATTCAAGCCAAGAAAACGCAAAAATCTAAGGCGCCATCTTTACCTAAGCAAGAAGCTCCAAAAGAAAGACCTTATGATTTACTCATAGATATCTCTGGAGACAAGTCCACAAGAGTATTTAATGATGAGGATGCTTTAGAGCAAGCTTTAAATCTTGATTTTGAAAATTATGTTTTTGAAAATAGAGAGGATGCCAAAGCATGGCTTACTTATTCAGTGCGTGAAGGCATAGAAATAGATCAAGCCATGAAACGTAATCTCTTAGTGACTTATAAAGCACTAAATGGAAAAATCAAAGAAGGAATTTTTGAAGGTTACTTAACCACTGACAGGCAGCATAAAGTATTTATGCAAAGAGATGAGCAGGGCAATACCTGTGGTAGGGCACTTTAAGCAAGTTCTGTTGTTAAATTATCAAGAGCTTCTAAATCTTTTTGTAAATCATCACCAAAGTTTAAATCTAATTTATCCGCTTGAGCTGTAGGTGCTTCACTATCTGTTGTAGGGGCTGGTGTTGTTGGTTTAGTAACTTCTGGTTCTACAGCTTTAACATCCTGGTAAAATTTCCTAATTTCACCACGGTCTCCGTTAGCTTGCTCATCAACATGATTATATAAATTTTTATTGAAACTATTAAGATCTTTTTGCACGTCCTCAGGAACCTTACCGTCTGGCGCAAGTTGTACTTTAGTACTTAAATCTTGGGATTTGTCTAATAAATCTAATGATTCAATAGATTTATCGTAGCCTTTCTGTAAAGACTCTCTTAAAGATCCATCTATAGTCTTATCCTCTTTAACTGCATCAAATGTGCTCTTAAAACTTTTCAAAGCATCTTTATACTCGCCTAATGCCTTAGGATCGGTTGAAACTTTATCTGTAGCATCTTGCAATTGTTTATGTGCTGCGTCAAAGCTTGTTAAGTTTTTATTTGCTTCCTTCCCGTCTGCACCAGGTTTTAATTTATCTTCAGGAATAGAAAGTTCTTTTCCGTTTAATGACTTGATAGATTCTTCTTTGAGTTTGTCTCCAACTCCTAAGATTACTCCATTATTTCCATTTACAATATCTTGCATGACATCAGATTGTTTGCCCGCTTGTCTTGCAATCACTTTAAATTCGTCTGGAACTTCTTTATTCTTTTCAAGTGTTTCTAATGCCTCTTTAATTTTTTTAGGTGCAAAATCTGCTTTGCTTGGATCTCCATGTTTAGTTACTGTATCTGCAAAATCGTTCATTGCTTTTGCTACAGGAGTTTCACCATTTTTTTCTTTGTAGTCTTTTATGAACTTATTCATTTTTGTTACATACTCTTGCATGCCTTTATGAAGTTTTGTCAATTCCTCCATTACTCGTTTATCAAGTTTTGAGGTATCAACAGCACCAGTATCTTTATTGGTAGCTGATTGTCCTGCTTTGTTTTGTTCAGCAATCTTTTGCATCATTGCTTGCATCATCGCTTGTTGTAGTTGATCATTTTTTGATGTACCACCTACAGCTTGATTAGCTGCAGCTGTTGGAGAAGCAGGCATAGTATTTGCCATACTTGCTATACGTTGTTGTGCATCACCAGCATAATTAGACATGGCATCTAGTGCGCCTTGTTTGACTGGGGTGTTACCTGCAATACTTCCAGCGGCTCCGTTAAGAGCAGATTTTATTGCAGATCCTGCGGCAACACCAGTAATTGCAGAGGTAAAACCTTTTGCATAATTCACTGTATCCATTGCTGTTCTAACTAATGACATTTGTTCTTCCTTTTTTACGAGTTACGCATTTTGACAATTTTCACAGTTACACCAAGAAGAGTCTGCTGAAGATTCCCTTTGTGGTTCTGTATTTAATTTACTTGCTAAATCTGTATTGCCGTTAAATACTGCTGCCGTTTGATTGCGTAATTGTTTTTCTCTTGCTGCAGCACTTGCCATTTCTAATTCAGCTTCATCTTGGTTTCTTAAAGTTGTTAAAGTCGAACTTTCGGGTGCAGTTGTTTTAATTGAAACTGCTTGATTTGGAGTAGTTCCAGCCGCGGCATTAGTTTTACCTGCTTGCAGTTGTTCTCTTATTGTTGCATCTAAAATATCTGTTCTCATAATTTTTCTCCTTTTATGCTTGCATTGTTCCTTGGTTTGCTAATGGTTCTGGCGGCGGTGGTGGAGGTTCAGGCTGTTGCACTTGCTGTGCTTGGACCGCAGCATCAGTTGAAGATTTCATAGCCAATTGCTGATCTGGTTGATTCAATGATGAATCTACAGGTTTTGGTTCAGTAGCATTTTTGATTGCTTGATTAGAATCTAAACCTTTCATGGTGTCAGTTGAAGCTAGATTGCATTGACCGTTTGCACAACCGCCGCCGCCTCCAGCTCCGCCATCTTCTCCGCCGCCACCAGAAGAGCGTCTGCCACCTCTGACTCCGCCTTCACCATCTCCGCCTTTCTTTTTACCGGCAAATAATTGTGATAGACCTTGTCCTGCGGCGCTGAAAGCTCCACCAATCATTGCTGCTGTTTGTTGTTTGCCTGGGTAAGCAGCTGCTTCTGCTTGCGATACTCTATTTTTTTGTGCGTACCAATCCACACTCTCTTT
>CAYQSL010000205.1:0-3259 GCA_964420165.1 uncultured Gammaproteobacteria bacterium
AGTTAGAACTTAGCTAACATTTTTTGCTGCGCTTGCAACGGGGTCGTACCTCCACTTTCCACCTTAACCAAAATAATAATTTGGGTTGTTGCAATTATCTAGGTTATGGTGGAAAGTGGAGGTACGACTGACATGCTTCAAGAAATTTTACGTAACGAACTTCTCCCAAGAGTCCAGAAACCTGGTCAATACCTTGGTATGGAATGGGGTGCTTGGCGTAAAGATTGGGACTCGGCTAAGTCTCGTATCGCTATCATTTATCCAGATCTTTATGAATTGGGGATGTCTAACTTCGGCATCAAGATTCTTTACAACATAGTCAACAATCACCCTGATTATCTCTGTGATCGTGCCTACGCGCCGATGCAAGATATGGAGAAACTTTTGCGCGAGCGCGATTTGCCGCTTTGGGGTTGGGAGAGTTACAAGCCGCTTACTGAGTTTGATATGCTCGGCTTATCCTTGGCTTATGAGCTTTGCTATAGCAGTATTCTAACTATTCTAGATCTCTCTAAGATTCCATTTAAAGGTCTGGAGCGTAATCACCAAGACCCAGTCATCTTTGCGGGTGGTCCTGCAGTTTTCAATCCAGAAGTAATGGCAGACTACATTGACTTCTATATAGTTGGTGATGGTGAAGAGCTTATAACTGAGATTCAAGACTCATTGATTGCAACTAAGAAAGCCTTTCTAGAAGCGCATCCTGCGATCAATGCTGAGATTGCCATAATTACTGGCACGGATGAAATCGCGCAGAATATACAGCAACTTAAAAATTTCACTCTGCCTAAAGAGCAGTCTCTAGCACTCAGAGAACAAATCCTCTTTGATATGGCACAGCTCCAAGGTATTTATGTACCAAGATTCTACACGCCTGATGAAGCAGAAAATTATAGTTCTAAACCAATTAGAGAAGGCGTTCCATATCCAGTCTATAAACGCATTACTAAAACTCTAGAAGATTTCAATCAACCTATTGCTGGTCCCGTGCCACTCATTAGTACAGTTCAGGACAAACAAGTTCTCGAGATACGTCGTGGTTGTGATCGTGGTTGTAGATTTTGCCAAGTGGGTTACACTTACTTGCCAGTCAGAGAGCGCAGTCCAGAGGATCTGTTCCGTCTTAGTCAAGAGTCAGTCAAAAAATCTGGCTATGAAGATTTTACTTTACTCTCACTTTCAGCAAGCGATTATACTTGTCTAACCGAAGCTGCAAGAGCAATTAACGATGAGCATGCAGGCTCTGGAGTTTCACTATCTATGCCTTCTCAAAGAGCAGATAGATTTAATTTGCACTTGGCATCTGAAGTAAATCAAGTGCGTAAGTCTGGTATGACTTTCGCTCCAGAAGCAGGCACAGAGAGACTTAGAAAGATTATTAATAAAGGTCTGAGTGAAACGGAAATCAAGAAAGCTATTTATGGTGCTTACTTAGAAGGTTGGTCGCATATCAAACTTTACTTTATGACTGGTTTGCCATTTGAGACTGATGAAGATCTAGATGGGATTCTAGATATACTGAGCTGGACTGAGAATATGGCTTGGCAGTTGCGCAAGAATAATCGCACTCGCTTCCAAAAAGCTATAGAGATTACTTGTACTATTTCTACTTTTGTACCTAAGTCTTTCACAGCCTTTCAATGGTTCTCACAATGCGGCATTGATGAATTCCAACGCAAACAAGATTACTTAATGGCAGGTTTAAAACAACGCAGATTGACGCGCACGGTGAAGCTCAACTGTACTGAACCGGGTCTTGCGTTAATCGAAGGAGTTCTTTCCCGTGGAGATAGACGTTGGGGACAAGTCATAGAGGAGCTTTGGAGCACAGGTTCTAGATTTGAATCTTGGGCAGAAAACTTTGATCTAAAACGCTGGACGGCAGCAGCAGCTAAATTCTCTTTAGATCTAAACGAAGAAGCAACTCGTCACAGAGAGCCAGGCTCGAAACAGCCATGGGATGTACTTTCTATAGGATTTACTAAAGAGTTCTTAGTGAAGGAATGGAATCAAGCGGTTAACGCAGCAGAGACTTTACCTTGTACCGAAAACAAATGCCATGCTTGTGGAGTTTGTTTTAACTTAGATGTGAAGAATTTGGTTACTAAAAATCTTTCAGATGCAAATCCCTTTGTGACTGAGATTGATGTCGAGAAGCGTAAAACTAGTTGCGCTGATTTTATTGAAAATCTAGAAGAGAAGTTCTCTAAGATGAAGAATCAAAGCGATATCATCCTTGAGCAGAAAGCCGGAAGCGAAGAGGAACTAGAGTTTAATTTAGGTCCTATCCCTGAAAAAGTCGATCCGGATAATCTTAGAAGTATTGCTAACGGCCCTAAAATCATCGTTAAAAACACCAAAGCTGAACAAAAGCTTAGGATAAAGATAACAAAACTGGGTGATTTGAAATACATAAGCCACCTTGATTTTCAGCGTTTAGTGGAAAGAGCCCTAAGAAGAACTGACTTACCAGTAATACATTCGACCGGCTTTAACCAAAGAATGAAAGTCACATGGGGGAATGCTTTGCCGTTATTCCTAGAAAGCGAGGGGGAATATCTGGAGATAGAGCTAGCAGAATTTTTTGGTGATTTAGAAAAATTAAAGCAAATTTTAAACCAACAGTTACCAAAAGAGGCTAGAATTGTAGGTGTAGTTAACGTTACTCCTGAAGAGAAGTTATCAATCTCAAAAGTATCTGAAACCGTTTATCAAGCTAAGTTATTGGATTTGTCCCTAACAAGTGAAGTGAACAAAGTGACAGCAGATATTGCTACTGATGGAAGTTTTATTAAACAGCTTAATATTAGTCAGTTGATTGATGAGTTTTTGTTACGAAAAGAGATAAATATCCTGAAATTCTCTAAAAACAAAAACAAGAACGAAAATTCCGTGGACATTAGGTCCGAAATTAAATCAATGAAGCCTTTAGAAAATGATCTTATAGAAATTGAACTTAGTGGAGCTCTACGAGCTGATCAAGTTCTTAATGCTTTATTGCCTAATGCTATTTGGAGTATACGCAAAACTACACAAAAATTCGCTTAAGAAACTAGTCATAGTTTTTTGAGATTGAATAGGAATTACCAAGTGCAGGCTATCTTGAGCCTGATTGCATAGGAGTACTAAATAAATGCGTCAATTAGTAATATCAGAGAGCGATAACATCGCGGCTTTGATCGAAGATGGAAAAGCGATTGATTTTTACATCTCAAAAAATGAATACGGTGTAGGCGATGTCTACTCTGTAGTAGTAGAA
>CAYQSL010000206.1:0-3240 GCA_964420165.1 uncultured Gammaproteobacteria bacterium
AATCTCTCTTAGTATAGGTCAGAGATCTAGTTGGGATTCACCACAGTACCGTGGAGATAAGGGCGTACAAAAAAGTATCAAGCTTGATTACACCAGAGATCGTAATATGACTTTCTTTGGCTTAGAAACTTTACGTGATAGATATTTTCTTCGTGATGCTAAAGGTGTGATTTGTGAAGATGTACAAACATTCTTTGCGCGCGTAGCTACTGGTATAGCTCGTGGTGATAAAGATTTAGCTCAAGATCTTTATGACCTAATGTCTAAGAACTGGTTTATGCCAGCAACTCCGATTCTAACTAACTCTGCAACTAGCAGAGGCGCGCAAATTAGTTGCTTCTTAAATACTGTTGGTGACGCGATTTCAGATATTTTTAAAACTTATGAAGAGAATGCTTTCCTTGCAAAAGGCGGCGGTGGTATCGGCACTAACTGGTCTCAAGTTAGAGGTCATAACGCAAGTTTAAGTTCTGGTGGTAAATCTTCTGGTACAGTACCTTTCTTGAAGGTAATGGACAGCGCGACTCTTGCAGTTTCTCAAGGCAATACTCGTCGTGGAGCTGCTGCAGTATATATGAATATCTCTCATCCAGATATTGAAGAGTTTGTAGACATTCGTAGACCTACTGGTGGTGATGATAATCGCCGTTGTTTGAATTTACATCACGGCGTGATTATTAGTGATGAGTTTATGCGTGCGGTAAAAGCTAAGACTAAATTTGATCTTAGATGTCCACATACAGGTGAAGTAGCTCAAACTATCGATGCTTTCGATTTATGGAAACGTATATTAAAGAACAGAGTAGAAACTGGTGAGCCTTATATGATGTTTGCAGATACAGTTAACAAGGCTGTTCCAGAGCACCATAGAAAGAAAGGATTATTAGTTAATCAGTCAAATCTTTGCTCTGAAATCACTCTTCCTACTAATAGAGAAAGAACAGCTGTTTGTTGTCTTGGTTCTCTTAATTTAGAAACTTGGGATGATTGGGAAAAAGACAAAGAGTTTGTAATTTATACTGCAGTCAAAGCTCTTGATAATGTTTTGGATAATTTTACTCAGAGTGTAGATTCACGTGATTACAAACGTGCTGTGTTCTCAGCTCTACAAGAGCGTTCTGTAGGTCTTGGGGTAATGGGTTACCATGGCTTACTTATGAAAAAGCGCATAGCTTTTGAGAGTGTGGCAGCAAGATCATTGAACAAAATAGTTTTCAAAGCAATTCATGAGAATGCAATTAAAGCTAGTAAGCAGCTTGCAGTCGAAAGAGGACCTTGCCCTGATGGTGGCGATCAACGTAACAGCTATGTTATGGCAATTGCTCCAACTGCAAACATTTCTGTAATTTGCGGCAGTGCAACTCCTTGTATTGAACCTATTGCTGGAAATGCTTACTTACAAAAAACTCTTAGTGGCAGCTTTTTGGTGAAAAATCCTTCTTTGGAAAGATTACTTGAAGAGAAAGGTCAGAACAGTCCAGAAGTTTGGAGAAAAATCATTGAACATAAAGGTAGTGTGCAAAAACTAGATTTCTTAGATGCTGAAGAAAAGAAAATTTTCAAAGCTGCTTATGAATTAAACATGATCGAACTGGTTCAGCAAGCCGCAGATAGACAAAAATATATTTGCCAAGCACAATCTTTGAATTTGTTTTTCAAATCACCAATCAGTGGTAAACAACTTCATGAAGTGCATTTAAAAGCGCATGAACTTGGAGTTAAAACTCTTTATTATCTTCGTTCAGAATCTGTTATTGAAGCAGATTCTATCGACAGCACTTCTGTAAGAAGACAAGTGGCTGATGAAGAATGTGCTGCATGTCAGTAATTGTGAAAGTTAAATGATGGACAGAGAAGATTTAAGAAAAGCAATGCAGCAAGCACAAGAGATGCAAGTAAATCTTGTCAAAGCTCAAGCTGAGCTTGCACATACTGAAATTCAAGGTCTGTCACATGATGGTAAAGTTCGTGTAATCATGAGCGCGCAAGGTGATTTCCAATCTATTAAAATTGATCCTTTGGTTTTAGCTGGTGGTATTAATTCTATAGAAAGTGGAGTGCTGGAAGCTATCAAAGATGCTACAACTCAAGCTGCAACCATGACCAAAGATAAATTGAAATCTATTTCTAAAGCAATAGGACTGTAAGCTATGCAGTACACAAAGGAATTAGCTGATCTAATAGAAGAATTCCAAAAGTTTCCGACTATTGGTCCTAAATCTGCTCAACGTATGGCTTTTACTCTGCTTAAAAAATCATCTGATCAAGTAGAGAAATTTTTGCGCATTATTAAAGAAGCCAAAGAAAATATTCATTACTGCAAAACTTGTTTTAATCTCACTTCAAGTGAGGTCTGTGAAATCTGCAAAGATTTTAGAAGGGACCAAAGGCAAATCTGTGTAGTTGAATCTGCAAAAGATTTAATCGCACTTGAAAAGACTCATGAGTTTAAAGGTTTATACCATGTGCTTGGTGGCGTGATTTCACCTCTAGATGGGATTGGTGCCGGTGATTTAAATATAGATTCTTTGGTAGTAAGAGTAAGAAATTTACTTTTGGCAAATGATGATCCAATAGAAGTTATTCTTGCAATTGGTCTTAGTACCGAAGGTGAGGCGACAATGCTTTATCTAAAAAGGGTCTTTGAAAATTTACTCAGGGAGTTAAATATAGATTTTAGTATTTTGAGAATTTCACGTTTAGCTCATGGACTGCCTGTGGGTGCGGATTTGGATTATGCTGATGAACTAACCTTAGCTAAAGCAATAGAAGCCCGGGTTGAAGCCTAGCGCTGTCATCCTCAGCCCTGAAAGAGGGCTGGGGACCCAGTTTACTAAAAGGCTTGTGGGCTCTGGATCCCCAGCTCACTGCGTGATCTGAGGATGACGGCGTTTGAATTTTAAATTAATTAACCTATGCTAAAATCCAATTCATGAGTTCTCTAACTACCGATCAAGTAAAGCACATAGCTAATTTAGCTAGACTCTCTTTAACTGAAACTGAAATTGAAAAATATTCTAAAGAGCTAAGTCAAATTCTTAATTACGTTGAGCAATTACAAGAATTAGATACTACAGGTGTTGAGCCGATGATCGCTGCAGTTGTAATACAAAAAGCTTTACGTGAAGATAAAGTGCTAGAGACAGATCCAGCCTTAATGCTTGCTAATGCTCCAGACTTTGAAGAGACCGCAATTAAAGTCCCGCAAATGTCTTAATCTCTTTTACAGTTGATATAAAT
>CAYQSL010000207.1:0-3222 GCA_964420165.1 uncultured Gammaproteobacteria bacterium
ACCATGAACGCCTTACTCATTACACTTAAAGGCTTACCACTTGCTTACAATAAAGATTTGCAAGAGGATAAAGAGTTACTCTTTGCCAGTATCGATACGGTTCAGAAGTCTTTGATTATTTTCTCAGAATTAATTGCAAGCCTTAAAATCAAAAAAAGTTCAATTGATAAAGTTTTAGCTAAAAGTTTTTGTGCTGCAACTGATATTGCAGAATATTTAGTCAAGAAAGGCTTAGCTTTTAGAGATGCTTACAAAATCACAGGAAACATAGTTAATCATTGTGTTGTAAGAGAAGTGTATTTTCAAGATTTATCACAAGATGAATGGAAAAGTTTTTCTGATCTTCTAGAAAAAGATATTTTAGAACTCATTAAACCGGTTAGCTCAGTGAATGCACGTAATATTCCTGGTGCTACGGCTTTTGCGCAAGTTAAGTCAGCGATTGAGCTTGCAGAGGATAGATTAAAATGCTAATTCACAGACCGAGAAGGCTTAGGCTAAACCAATTTATTAGAGAACTTATTGCAGAGCACAAACTCACTGCAAACGATTTTATTTATCCAATTTTTGTTAAAGACACAAGTTCAGCAGAAGCTATTAGTGCGATGCCAGGTATCTACAGAAACTCACAAGATAGCCTACTTAAAGAAATTGAAACTTGCTTAGAGCTTGGTATTAAAGCCTTTGCATTATTTCCAGTAGTTGATGAAACAAAAAAATCTTCAGATGCTAAAGAGAGTTTTAATCCAGAATCTCTCAACCAAGAAACTATCCGTAATATCAAGAAACGCTTTCCTGAAAGTCTTTTAATTACTGACATTGCACTTGACCCTTACACTGATCATGGACATGATGGACTGATTACCAATGGCCAAGTTATTAACGACCAAACCGTAGAAGTACTTTCTAAAATGGCACTTGCTCAAGCAGAAGCAGGCGCTGATATAGTTGCACCATCTGATATGATGGATGGCAGAGTAAAAGCTATTCGCGAGACATTAGACAAGAATGGCTTCCAAGATACACTGATCATGGCATATACAGCTAAATATGCATCTTGTTTGTACAATCCATTTAGAGAAGCTTTGGACTCACTTAAAGATTCAAAAAAATCCGAAACAAATATTCCTCAAGACAAGAAAACTTACCAAATGAATTTTGCCAATTCTACTGAAGCAATCAGAGAGCTTGAATTAGATATCCAAGAAGGTGCAGATATCGTTATGGTGAAGCCAGCATCGTGGTATGGTGACATCATCAAAACTTTCAAAGAGCGTAGCTCTGTGCCAATAGCTGCCTACCAAGTAAGTGGAGAGTATTCAATGATTCATGCTGCTGCAGAGAAAGGTTGGATAGATAAGGATAAAGCGATTTTAGAATCACTGACTTCTATCAAAAGATCTGGTGCGGATTTAATCCTGAGTTACTTTGCTAAGTATTTTGTAGAGCAGAATCTGGAAAACTAGACCTCTTTAGGGTTTCGAAAGAACTCTAACTAACTTGAATCTTGATTTCTCACCAGATTCAATTGTTATAGAGCTTTTAGGTACTTTATAATATTTTGACAAAAAACTAATCAACTCAGCATTAGCTTTACCATCTATAGCTGGAGCAGCAAGTTTCAGTTTCAAAGCTTTACTTGAGACTTTATACAAAACATTATCTTCTGGAATTTCTATCTCTTCTAAGATTTCTGTTTTAGATGCATTGGGCATTACGTAGAAGATTTGTTGCATTAGGCAGCTAAAAGTTGTCCTTGAGAGTCTTTAACTTTACCTTGCTTAGCTAGCTGTGAAAGGTAATCAATTGCATTAGCTTGCCAATTTGGATTTTCAATATCTTTCAAGTAGTTATCATATTTTATAAGAAAGAGTTGTATAGATTCATCTTGATCTTCGAGCCATACCGATTTAACTCTTGGATCACCAAGATTTAAAGCTCTTCGATAAGTATCTATCTGACCTTCACCTACTGAATAAGCACTATTACAAGCTTGTGCTTCATCTTTGAACTTAGGATTTACAATAACTCTAGTTCCTGAGAATCCACCACGACCTTTATGTTCCAATAAGAGTACTGGAGTCTCCAAGAGAGTTTTAGGCTTATCCTGAACTTTTGTAACTCTATCTAATGAAATTTCATTCCAAAGTGATTTAAGTTTTTCGAGGAATTCAATATTGAATTCTAAGATATTACTTGCAAAAGAAAAACGTCTTATATTTAATTTATCCTTCAATCTAGAAAGTACTGTATCAATAAGTTTAGTTAAATTAAGTTCCTTAAAATCCACTGCATTACCACGTTCGTAAGTAACTTGTTTTAGTGCGAACTGAGGATTATTTGAGAATTGATGAACCCTAGTTAATTCGTCTCTTAAACTCTCTTCTATGCCTTGCAAAGTAAATATGTTGTCGCTATAGAGTACTGATTCTAAATTCTTATTAAGACGAAGTATTCGATCAAGATGATTGAAATTCATAACAGGTCTGTCTTTAACACCGTCCTGAACTTTACAAAGTTTTATTCTGCTGTCCAATACCATAGCAGTAGTAGATAATATCAAATCAATTCGTTGAGCTTAGTAAAGGTTAAAAGTGGTGGTCAGAGGCAGAATTGAACTGCCGACACGAGGATTTTCAGTCCTCTGCTCTACCGACTGAGCTATCTGACCATAATAAAGTCATTGATTTACCAATCAAAAACCTTGAAAATAGTAACATGCTTCTATATTAAGCACCTCTCCTAAAAGCCAATCTTAGTATACTTTTTATGAAGTTAAGAATTTTACACAAGAACCCTTGGCTTATCGGAGCCCAGATAAATAACGGAAGATCAATTAACAAGGCACCGCTTGGCTAATCCAAATTAAGCTGATATATTTTGCTAAGTATCATTATGATTAGTCAATTTTTAGCGTCACATTCTTTATCCAGCATTCTTGCCTTATTTACGATTGCTGCAATTTTAATTGCGGTTTTAAACTTAGATGAAGCCAAATCAAGATACATAGCTTTTGGCTCAAGCTTACTAGCTCTAGCAATCGCTATCTATCAATACTTTCAGCTCTTTAATCCTCAGATCGCTGAACTTCAATTAGTAGAGTCTTATAAGTGGATTGGCAAAATAAATTTTGCAGTTGGAGTTGATGGTCTTTCTTATTCAATGGTCCTTTTAATTGCAATCCTTATTCCCTGTGCAATTATGGCCATCAAGCCAATCGCA
>CAYQSL010000208.1:0-3187 GCA_964420165.1 uncultured Gammaproteobacteria bacterium
AGTCAGTAATTGACTTTGCAGAGATCTCTAAATCTCCATTACTTAATAAGAACTCCAAAAAATAATTCAAATCTCTCTGAATATTCTCAACAGTGGATTTATGTTTATCAGAGTTAGAATTCAGAAACTCAATAAAGTAACTAACTAGTTCTTTATTAAGCAAAGAGTTATCCATTAGTTTTTTTATTTACAGCTCTGTCCTTCAATAATTCTTTTAAGTCAGAATGAATATTATACTTATCAACGAACTTCACAATCAAAGGTGTACTAGGATCCCAACCAACATTTAATAGATGCCTTAAATGATCTACAGGACTACAATTTTTATTAAGGGTACTAGATTCAGCGTCTACTACTTCTTCTTCGGACATAGTTTTATTTTAGCAAAGCTCAAGGAGTTGTTGCATTTGGAACTGGGTTGGAAGTTGGAGTGATTTGAGCAGGCGTTGTATCCGTAGAATTAAACTTCTTGTCTAATTCATCTTTATTCATCTGATCAATACTTTTTTCATTAATGGCATCAATTTCTTTTTTGATCTCATCATCTTGAGTCATTATTGCTTCATTAGTAGATTCCCAAGTAGTTTCATCTTCAAAAAGAATCTTTGAAACCATTACTTCATAGTAAGCATCATCTCTGTAATATTTATCTCTAGTGAATTTCAACTTCTGGGTTCCACCTGGTTTTAATACATTCACGCTATTAGTGATGATTTTATGGTTTACGTATCTTTCAAAAGGATGTCTTTCTGACCAGAATAATTGATAAGTCAAAATTCTTTTATTAGTCTTGTTTTTTACTTTAGTCTCAAAAGTACTTAAAGCATCATGCAACTGAGGAAATTTTATAGTACCTTTATCAGCAATTTCCGCTTTAATAATTTCAAGGGGACAATCAGTATCATTAATGATGTAAATCGCTTCTTTATTAGGTCTGCCAAATATTTCTATTAAATGATCAAAGTCTAAAAATTCTGCTTCAGGATCAAAGAAAGTATAAGCTCTAGCTGAATTAATACTAGTTAGAGACAAGAGCAATGAAAAAGTTACTAATAGTTTTGATCTCATTATTATTGTTTATTTCCTTGTGCCTGTACAAAGATCTGTTGTTCATCTTCACCTGATCTGATATGTGGGGTGATAAGGATGATAAGTTCTCTACTTCTCTTAGATTTACTACCGTTAGCGGTAAATAAACTTCCGATGATAGGAATTCTACTTAGGATAGGGATTTCGTTGGTATTAGCATTACTCTTAGTATCATCAAACAAACCACCAATAGCGATTGTTTCATGATCATTTACTTGGATTTCAGATGACAATCTACGTCTTACAGTAGTTCTTGGAACTCCGCTTCGTTGATCGATCTCACCATTAGCAGAAACTTCAACTTCAATCTTCACTGTAACTACACCACCACTACCTACAGTAGGAGTAATGTCCATTGAGTTACCCGCAGTTACTCTTTGGATTCTTTGGTTTTGAACTACACCAATAGTGTTACCAGTAGGATCTGCTGCATTAAGAACAACGTTCACGTCATTATCAAAATTGATTTTTGCGCTCTTACCACTAGTAACTAAGAGCCTTTGGTTAACTTTGGTATTACTGTTATCTCTATTTTGATTAAATGTTGGTTGATTAGCAAAAATTCCAAACTCATCAGGACCAGCATTTAAACCGAACCCTCTTGCGACACTACCATTGCCAATAATGTTACCAATTCTGCCTAAGGTAAATGGTGACTGCAATAGATTAGTAGCTCTTGCAAAGTTTCTTGAAACTTCTACAAGCTTCACATTCAATTCTACTTGAGGTAAAGGTCTATCAATAGTTCTAATAAATTCATATAGCTTAGTAAGATCTTGTTTAGAACCCTCAGCAATAAAAGCGTTTTGGTTCTCACTTACTTGTACTAAATTTTTCAAATCAGCTGGAAGAAGTTTTTGTGCTTCTTGAGCTTGTAAATATTTCAGAGGGAAGAATACTGTCTTCTTATCCAAAGAGAAGTTTTTGTTAGCAGCGCTATAAACTACGAAAGTATCATCTTTACGTGTGAAATTGAATTGGCTACCTGCAAATAAAAGTTCGAAGGCATCTTCAACATTCACTCCACGCACTCTCAGCGTAACTCTTTCAGTTGGAGTAGCAGTCATTACAACGTCAACACCATACTTATTAGCCATATCTTTGATGATTGAAGAAAGATCTTCATTGTCATAAATCAAATCTGCATATCTATCATCAAGAGGCAAAGTTAAATCTACATCAGTGCTGTCCATACTAGAACTTAAAGCTGTTGTTCTTTGTGCACGTTTTTTGAGAATAGTGTAACTATCACCACTTACTGAGAAATCTACATCAGCGGCTTCAACTAAACTCAAAAATGCTTTAGTAAAAGGTTGGTTGTTAATTTCAACTACAGAAATAATATCTCTGTCTTGAATTTGACCAGAGACGGTAATACTCTTACCAGAAACTCTAGCTAAAGTTGCAAATGCATCTCTTACAGGAATACTTCTTGCAGAAAAATTCACGCTAGGATCGTCTTTAGGAGCTTGCTTGGTAGTAACTGCTTGTGGCTTTCTTTCATTTTTAGGAACGCCAACAATTTCAATTAGCTTTTCAATTTCAGCTAAGTCTTTTGGATTTTGTGGATCTAAACCATTTAAAAGTTTTCCGTGTTGAGAATAAAGTTTGATTATGTCTTCTTTAGGACGAGAAGTTGATTTAGCAAGCTCACTATATCTAGCTTCCATATCACTTTGTTTGATTCCTAATTCTTTTTGGATTTGTAAATCTGATTCTGAAAAACTTGTTGCATTACTTGGTGTAATAACCGTTGAGCCTGTTTGCACAGTACTAGAATTATTAGCTGGGGTTACTGCTGGTGCAGTAGTTGTAGTCGTGGTTGTAGCTGCAGGACTTACTACTGTAGTAGTTGTTGTCTTTGTTGCCGCAGGAGCTGTAACTGCTTTAGCAGGAGTTACCGGTCTTGCAGGAGCTGCTGGCGCTTCATCTTCATCCCCATAGAAACCATTGTCTTCATCATCCCATTCTTCGTCATCCCACTCGTCATCTGCGGCAGCAACTTGATTATTAGGTACAAAAATCTGTTCTGCAGGCAGTCTTGATGAACCAATGGGCGCAGCTTTAACTTGAGAACTTATATTAAAGACAAGAACTT
>CAYQSL010000209.1:0-3172 GCA_964420165.1 uncultured Gammaproteobacteria bacterium
CTATCAAAAATCTTCACAACGAAGATCACAATTTAGAAGAAGCGATCTTACTAGGAGCTGAAACAAGGTTACGACCAGTACTCATGACAGCAATGGTTGCAGTCCTAGGATTTTTGCCAATGGCTATTTCACATGGTGCTGGTGCTGAAATACAGAAACCTCTTGCAAGTGTAGTCATAGGCGGATTGATTAGTTCTACATTGCTTACGCTGGTGGTACTGCCTGTGATCTATTTTATGGCTAATAAAGGCCGGAGTGAAACAAATGCCGTCATCCTCGCAGCTTCATAGAAGCTGTGGGGATCCAGTTACCAGAAGAAACTTTATTAAACTGGGTTCCCAGACCCTACGGGTCTGAGAATGACGTATTTCAGTCCGTGATACAATATTCGATTGGTCTTCACATCATGGCAACTACTAAAAAAAATAAAATAACCCTACAACAACCAGATTTCTCAATATCCAAAAGCAATCAAGAGAAAGGGAGCCTACTTTATAGCAATTTTTACAATGGTACTAAATCACGTTTAGAAAGAAACCCTAAGGCTTTCTCTTCAATGGCTTTAATCCAAAGAACTATTAAACAATCCAAAGAAGATCCAAGTATGGAATTCATTATGGAAGTAATCAGAAGGCTAGAGAAAGACAAGGTGAATTCTGAAACTGCGCTACAAATCGCTGAAATCGCTCAATCCCAAAGTCAACAAATGCAAAAAATCACTCTATTAAAGATGATTCCTTTCTTTGTTGGTTTACTTGGAATGATAGTTTTTGCAGCTTTAAGTTTTACAGTTAGACCTTTAAACTTCACGAATCCAGAATTACTTAAGTTCATGATTCCTATGGCTTTATTTATTCCAGTTTTCATCTGGGGTCTTAAAAGAAGAAAAGATTCTAAGTTTGATTTACTTGCAGCTAATGTAGTTATGCAAGGAGCTTCAGCTTACTCTTCAGCTAAAATGCAAGGTAAAGGTCAAATCGGTGCTCTTCAGAACCTAGAAGAGATGCGCCGTAGAGCTAAAACCATGCAGTCTAAAGAGACCGAAGCTAAGAAAAAAGACGATAAAAAAGAAAAAGCTAAAAAGTAAAATTGATAAATTTATTGGTAATTTTCTCTGTGGTTTTTTTAGATCAAGGCACTAAGTTCTTAGCTGAGAAATTTTTACAGAACGACACTCACATAACTCTAATACCAAATTTCTTAGAATTAGTTTTAAGAAAAAATACTGGGATTGCTTTTAGTTTATTTGACGACTATCCACAAATTCTCACAATTCTAATTAGCATAGTAATTGCATATCTAATTTACAGTAATGCACGCCAAGGCAAAATCAATCCTGGATTGGCTTGCATACTCGGTGGAGGCGTGGGCAATCTTATTGATAGATTAACCAGAGGCTATGTAGTTGATTTTATAAATCCACTATTTATAGACTTTGCTGTTTTCAACATTGCTGACGTCGCACTAAATGTTGGGGTTGCACTAATTATTATCGAACAAATAATCAGCTTAAGGAAAAAATGAAATTTACCATAGATGAAACTCACTTAGACGAAAGATTAGATTTCTTTATCACCACTTTAGATGGCGAAAAGATTTCAAGATCATACGCGAAAACTCTTATAGAGAATGGCAATGTTAAAGTCAATCAAAAAGCTAGCAAAGGTAGCTATAAACTAAGATCCAATGATGAAGTAGAAGTGGATCTACCAGAGCCAGAACTAGTTAATATAGTTGCTGAAAATATTCAACTGGACATAGTTTATGAAGATGATCATCTAATCGTCGTCAACAAGCCAATTGGCATGGTTACCCATCCAGCTCCTGGAGTTTATACCGGTACTCTAGTAAATGCAGTACTCTATCACGTACAAGAGCAAGCTAAAGCTGGAAAGTCTTCAGGACTTTCAGATATGAATGGAGTTTTAAGACCTGGCATAGTTCACAGGCTAGACAAAGATACTTCTGGGCTTATAGTTGTTGCCAAAAGCAATGAAGCACATCAATCACTCAGCGCGCAGATTCAAGATCGCAGTTGCAGTCGCGTTTACAACTGTATAGTTCATGACAATATAAAAGAAGATCAAGGTGTGATTAATAAGCCGATTGGCAGAAATCCTGTTGAACGTCACAAGATGACCACCTTCGAGCATGTGAATATCAAAAACAATTCTCGAGATGCTCGCACTAGATTTAAAGTACTTGAAAGATTTTTACACAAAAGTAAAACTTACACACTTGTAGAATGCAAATTAGATACAGGGCGCACACATCAAATCCGCGTACATATGTCATGGATGAAAAGACCTATAGTTGGCGACTTCATCTATTCAGCTCCTGATAAAATACCTTTTAAAGTTAATAGACCAATGCTTCATGCAGTAGAACTGAGCTTCAATCATCCGATTACTGGTGAAAGAATGGAGTTCAAATCCACTCCAGCAGAGGATTTTCAAAGAATTTTGACTATATTAAGAACCAGTTAACAACTTTAATATTAAATCCAAATCCCCAGCTTCTATATATGTATCGAAGCCCATGAATAACGTATTTTCAAATTTAACTCACGAAGCAGCATTGGATATCATTTATTCTCACACGAGAGAAAGACAAGCTATGTCTATTGGTTTTGCAAAGATTTTAAGCAATACTGAAAGAGATTTAATAGAGAGAAATATCCATAACTGTATCAACAAAGCTTCAGAAGAGAAATTCATTGCAGAAGAAATCAGCGATAGCTTTCATAAAGAAATTTTTGCAACGGCAAATGAAGAAGCTATAAAACTTCAAAACAGAGCTTCTTACCATTTACCAAGAATAGATTTCTCACAATTTAGAGCATAAGATTAAACAAAACATAGAGGGTATGCATGTCAGAAGAAAGAAAGAACGAAGTAATTAAAAACGTTAAAAAGATTTTTGAACAAGCCAATCGCGAAGAAAATAAAAGACTAAAAGAGATTTTTAAAGAAGTCATTAAAGATCCTCATTACAAAGAGAATATGCTTTATTACTTTAAGCAATTTTTGACGGAGAAGTACTAAAATTCCCTTTCTAATTTAAAATTAGGAAAGATGCCCAACAAATCAAAAACTATAGGAATATTTGCTCCCTCTGCGGCTTTAAAGGATGGCGAAAAAGAATTCCTCGATCAAGGTATTAAAATCCTTGA
>CAYQSL010000210.1:0-3136 GCA_964420165.1 uncultured Gammaproteobacteria bacterium
AGGGATCAATCAATTTATTTATAATTTATATACGAACGAAGCGTTCAAGAACGCTCAAGCACTATCTAATAAATTCGCTAAAAATATTCTGTTGATCCTGGCAGGAGACGCAAGAAATGAAAACTGCAACACAAGGTGAAAAATTCAACCTTGCAAAGCAAATCAATCAAATCTTCAATAGATCTAAAAATGAAGCTCAAGAAGTTCAAAATCGTTAATTAGCTATTCGTTAATTACGAGGGTAAAAAGCAATCCAGTTAACCAAATTGGATTGCTTTTTTCTTTCAAGCTAATATTAAGCTAATGTTCCAACATACAATCGAACTAGAAGTTAGAGATTATGAATGTGATTTGCAAGGGATTGTAAATAATGCTAATTATTTGCATTATTTGGAGCATGCTCGCCATCAATGTTTAAAGGCACTTGGTATAAGCTTTGCTAAATATCATCAAGAGAAAAAAGATTTAGTTGTAATTGAAGCACAAATTAAATATCATAAATCTCTTTTGCCTGGAGATAAATTTCTAATAAAAACTATTTTTGAAAGACGCTCTAAATTACGCTTAGCCTTCGTGCAAAATATTTATAGAACAAACATTCCGGGGACAGAAGAATTAGTTTTAAGCTCAGAGTTTATTGGTGTTTGTATAGATCAAGTATTGCAAAAACCAGTGGTTCTAGATCTTAATTTCTGAAGATTGCTAATCTCTCCTTGTAGTTTTAAATTAGTTTCTTCTCGTTCTGTTTCATTGAAGAAATAGATTATTTTATGAAGAAGTTTATGCTTGAGATGATTGGCTTTGAGCTTGAAAAATATTATCGAGCCACATAAAGAAACCAATCCAGAGATGAGTACTAAGAAACGTAAATTTAGAAATAGATATTCTTTAATGAGTTTTTTGCTAGGAAAAATCTGCATGGTTAGATATTCATTGCTATTAATAGTGATGGTTTCGGAAATATTTGCCAATCGATGCTTTTTCTTTTTGTAAGAACTGTAGAGATCTTGATGATTTTCATTTTCGATCACTATGTTTATTCCTAGGCTTTTAAGATCTAGTTCCTTGATAATGTTTTTTAGTTTAATTGAGCAAAGGAAAAATTCTTTCTCGAGGTTTACTGGACCTGCTCTTACAAAGCTTAAGCCAGTGCTATGTGGAAATATTCCGAGGTTTTTTGTTATTAGGATCTCGTTGTTTGAGTTTGATAAACTACGTAATAAAAGTCTTTCACTTTGATCTTCATTGAAATTATTTTTTAAATTCATTTCTTTAGAGCTACTATAAATTACCTTATTGATTTGCAAATCATTATTGATCCAAATTAAGGCATTAGAATTTTTCTTTAATTCTTCAATAGCTTGTTCTGAATCTAAATCTGCAATAGAAATAGTTTTGCCAAAACCTTCTATATAATTTAGGAAGCTTTGTTTTAAAGTTGCGCCTCTAATGTGCACAGCTTTATTGAGCTGATTCTTTCTCTCTTCTATGACAGAAATACTAATAATGGTCAGAATAGAAAATACTATGAGAAAAAACATCAAAGCTTCTTTTTGATAGACGTGCAGCATCTTTTTATACTGCAAAAAGAATCTGTTCAATCGAAAATTAATGATTGAAACATTGCTATAGCCAAGGCCTTTAATTAGATGCTTCACATGAACCATTCTTCATGTTTGGTTTTAGGTTTAGTGAAAATAATTCTATAAATTTTTCTGACTTTGTGAGATTAAGTTTAGAAATTATCAATTTTAAAGCGAGAAATAGCCCCTGAAATTAAGTAAATTTAAGCTTCCGTGTTTGTAACTAGTCGAGATACATATATAGATGGTTTTCGTTTTAAAGAGCTTTTTTGCAGCTTTACTGATTCTGGTTTTATGTACTGGAGCGTCTCTTGCTAGCTCAGAGCTTAATTTGGGTTTTATACCTGGACAGATAATTAGTGCTGCTGAAAATACCATATTTATTGTTGATCAAAAAAATAACCAAATAAAAATTCTTGATGAAAATGAGAATCTATCAGTTTATGCCGGCTCAGAAAAAGCTGGTTATAAAAATGGAATGAAAGATGAAGCTAGTTTTCAACATCCGCATGGAATGGTTGCTGATAAATTTGGCAATCTATATATTAGTGATACTTTCAATAATGCTATTCGTAAAATTGATAAAACTGGTTTGGTGACTACTTTTGCTGGTAGTGGCATTGGCTTTGCTGATGGTAAAGCAACTGAGGCTAAATTCAATAGCCCAATGGGACTTGCGATTGATAAAGAATCTAATCTATATGTTGCTGATCAAAGAAATCAAAGAATAAGAAAAATCAGCCCGAGTGGCGAGGTTACGACAATTGCAGGTTTAGGTTTCGAGGGATATAAAGATGGAGCTGGGCATGAAGCCATGTTCAGTTATCCAGAAGCTGTTGCGGTGGGTATGGACGGTAATATTTACGTGGCGGATAAAGTTAATCATGCAATAAGGGTGATTAGTAAGGCAGGAGTGGTATCTACCTTGACAGGTAAGCCGGTGAGAGGCTTTCTAGATGGAAGCTTGAACCTTGCTTTGTTTGATATGCCCTCAGATTTATCTGTGGATAGTCTTGGGAATTTACTCGTCGTCGATAGTCGCAATAATGCAATCAGAAAAATTGATTTGAAAAATTCTAATGTGATTACGGTTTATGGTTCTAATTTAACGGCGACTGAAAGTGGTTTGAATGGACCATGTACATTGTTAAAACTTAGTGACAAGCAGTTTCTTGTGGGTGAGAGAACAAATTTGAGTTTGATGAAGTTATCTATTTGATAATCGTCATTCTCATGCACATAGTGCATGGGAATCCAGTCAACTAGAATCTTCTGCTAGTTTCTGGGTCCCCAGACCTTTCAGGTCTGAGGATGACGGCCTTCTTTAATGTTATGATCAAACTAAATGAGTGACTTAGATAAAAAAGTTTCTTTTGTAGTTAAGTTTGCAACGGCGTTACATAAATATGGAGCAACTGCTCAGAGTGTAGAAGGGGCGCTTGCAAATATTATGCGGACTTTAGCACTTGATGGACAATTTTTTTCTACACCAACCTTAATACTTGCTAGTTTTCATACCGATGATGGTGAAAAACATTCTGTTACTAGATTGA
>CAYQSL010000211.1:0-3130 GCA_964420165.1 uncultured Gammaproteobacteria bacterium
GTCTCAGAAGAACGTATCGCGGCTGAGACCAAAAGACTTGGACTTGATAAAAGTTTTAGTGAGCAGTATTTAGTTTGGTTTGGTAATTTACTTAGATTTGATTTTGGTTACGCGCAAAACAATCAAAGAGTTATTGATGTGATGAAACCCGCTCTAGTAAATACTTTGATACTTAATTGCTTGGCATTATTTTTCACTTGGATAATTGCCATACCTCTTGGCGTAATTGCAGCTATCAATAAAGATTCTTGGATTGATTCTGGGCTTAGAACTATGACATCTTTTTTTATGTCATTGCCTGGATTTATATTTGCAATTTTCTGTTTGATTTTTGCACTATATACAGGCTGGTTTCCAATTGGTGGTCTAACAAGTGTTTACTTCGATGAACTTTCATTTTTTGGTAAGTTTATGGATCTAGCTCGCCATCTAGTTTTACCTGTTTTTATTCTTACTTGCATTGGTTTAGTTTCTATACAGCGGCAAATGCGTGGCAACTTACTAGATGTTCTGCGTGAAGATTATATTAGAACTGCGCGCGCGAAAGGGCTTCCAGAAAATAAAGTCTTTTTCAAACATGCTTTGCGTAATGCAGTTAATCCTTTAATTACCCTGCTTGGTTATGAATTCTCTGCGCTCTTTGTAGGTTCAGCCTTAGTAGAAATAGTTCTGGCTTATCCAGGTCTCGGACTGCTTACTTTAGAGGCTGCACGAAAGCTGGATACAAACTTAGTACTAGCTAATCTTTTATTAGGTGCGGTGATGCTTATAGTTGGAAACTTACTTGCTGATTTAGTACTAGTTGCAACAGATCCTAGGATTAATAAAAATCTATCGTAATTGACCAAGAGTCATTGTATTTAAGCTATAACTTTTATGGTATTTTCTTTCTAAACTTGAAATTTGGTTAGCGAAGTCATAACAACTTTGACTATTATTACTAAGAATAAAAAATTCATTAGCTCTCTGCTGAAGCTCTTTTTGATATATCCTTTGCCATTGCTCAAAGCTTATGCTTTTAAAGCCAGATCCAGAGCTAGATTGAGAATCTTTAAGCTTTTCAAGAATATTTCTTAGAGTAAGTATAAATTTATCTTGGCAAGAATGATGAAACATTTCTTTTTGACCTTCACAAATCTTTGTAGATAACAGAGTATTAAATTCCTTATCTTCGAAAGAAGAAATAATATTGCCTCCTGATACTAAAGTTAAAGTGCATTGAATTTGCTTCATCTTATTTTCTTGCACTTGAGCACTTAACTCCTTCACTAAAGCAGCTAAAGCAATCTCCTCAGATTCATAATCAGCAATAGTATCGAGGTCAACAATAAAATGTTTTACCTCGATTTTTTTGTCCTGGTACATTCCAATTTTAACTATTGGCTTATCATATTTTGCTGTTGCCTTATGATCTAAAGCGGTCAATGAGTCGCCTTGACTATACTGCCTTCTATCGTCTCCAGCCTTATTTGCCACAAAAGCAGCACTGGGAGTATCTCCGGTCCATCCTTTAGAACGTGAGTTTATTACTTTATCAGAAATTTTTCTTAGCTGCAATCTTGGTGCTAGTTGTAGTGTATTTTTTTTGAATTTCTGTAACCATAAATAATTATCATCCGAACCCAAACTAGGTTTTCTTAGATCCCTTAATTTAAAGGCTAAAGGATTAGTGAAATGACCTTGTTTATGATTCAAACCATAGACATTATTGTTCAATCCACTATAAAAATAAGAAGACAATCGTGCAAAAATTTTATCGTCATCGGAATTTATAATTGAATAAATAATTTTCGAATATTTACTATCTATATTTTCAATATCATCAATAAGCCGATCCTTAAGAGAGAGATTGCTAAATTCTAGATTTCGAATAATATTAGCTAATTCTTTCAAATCAGTTGCTTCATTTGCTCTTGCGCTTATAGAATTTCTAATCGCCAACCAAATACATTCACTTTGCTTAGTATTAGTTGCTGCAATCAAAGATAGAAAGCCAATAATCAAGTCTAATTGTTCAGCAGGAATGATCGTTGAAAAACTAAACAAATCAAGTCCAGCACTAGTTCGTTTCACCTGAGACTCAATACTATTTAAAACTTTTGTTTTCAATTTACCATCATGAGAGAGTATTTCATCAACCTTTGAGAAATAAGCATATTCTTCAATAGTACTAATACCTTGAAAAATTTTATGAAATAGTCCTATTTTTGATAAATCATTTGCAGAGAAATTCCCATTTTTAATTAGATCCTCATAGATACTAGGGCTTAAAAGTAAAGAAGGTTGATTCTTTAAAGTCTCTTCAATAATTTGTTTTGAATGCTTTTTACTTATTAGAGAGGAATCCTTTAAATAAATTTCTTTTGTATGTTTGCGTAATGAAGATCTACTCAATAAATATGAATATAGTTTTGCTGAATTTGCATCACTGGGATCATCATTTAAAGCTAGATTACAAGCTAGGTAAGGATTAGAATTATAGTCAGAACCTCCTTGTTCATTAAAATTAAAAAGACTATTAGTAGTATCTGCATTATTATTAAAAACATTATTCAGAAACTGTGGGATTTTAACTAATCTAGGTAAAGACTTACTAGAAGCTAGTCTTAGAATATTTGCAACTATTGCATGTTGATCTATGTTTTCATAAAATGCTTGATTTACTTTTGGCAGCCTTCTATCTAATTCAAAAAGTATTTTTGAATTAAGAAATAATCTATCATCATCTTCTTCTAAAAATTCATTGAATATTTCCATTCTCTTTAAAGCTGCAAGAAATTTATCTGCTTCGCTTTGAGATTTCAATTGGGACTTAGTGAAATTTTGACAAAGGATAAAAAGAAGATCTTTGCTCAGTTCTTTACTGACTTCAATGGAACAGCTAGATAAAGCAATTTTCAATGCCGTTTTTTCACCATCAGTGAAATTAAAAGGATCTAACTTATAAACCAACTTATTATCAGAACAAAAATTATTTATGATAGTTCGAATAAAATTCTGCGTGCAAGTAAAGGGGATATTAGGATTGGGTTTGAAATAAGCTTGAAACGTTTCTGGAATTTGAAAATCAGTATCTAATTTAGATTTTTCAAATAGCATTTGCAGCATTTTATCCTTATTAAAATCTCTG
>CAYQSL010000212.1:0-3103 GCA_964420165.1 uncultured Gammaproteobacteria bacterium
AGCCGGGTTGCCATTTTTTCACATGCTTGTCCCGATCCTGATGCAATCGCGTCTTCGGTGAAATGCTTAAAATGATGGATGCTGTTAGACAGTACAAAGCTAACTTAAGTATAGTTGAAATGGCAAAGAAAGCTTCGCAAGAGGCCTTGAACATGACTAAGAATGCGTAACGTCATTGCGAGGAGTGTAGCGACGAAGCAATCCCCCTGCGCATGGAGATTGCCACGACCTCTTCGAGGTCTCGCAATGACACAGTCTAATTAAGCAGCTTGAACTTTATGTATCTCACCTAAATTAACACCAGTGAGTTTTAAATACTGCTTGCCTAATTCTAAAAGTGAACTTGCCATAGGCATTTCGCTAACATTTATACTAGGTCCAGCTTCTTCTTCCTGAGCACCTTTCAAGCCATTCAAACCATTTCTAATACCAAAGGCATTCAGAGCAATACCGCCAATACCATCTATTAATTTTGCTCCAGGCAATTTAAAGAAATCTAGGGTATCAACAATCATTGCTAAAAGAGATTTCATTGCACAACGTGAATCTTCTTTCGAGCTTGTAGATAAACTTGCTGAAAGCTTTTGATGATGCTCTGATTTTTGTCCAGGCACTAAATTAATTAATTTAGAGAAGTGATCTTTTAAGACAGAACAAACTAACATTGATACAGTGTTAAATCCGGGAGCAATGATTCCAGCCAAAGAGCCTAAGCGATTGCCTTTTACCGCTTTAGGTTTTACTTTTGCAGCAGCGCGCGCACCCCAAAGCCCAGAACCAAAGACATTCAAGGAGTTAAGCATTCCTAGTGAATTCATAGCAGTGATCAATGCTCCAGTTACTTTATCTTTGTTTTGAATTAAAGCCTTTGAACCTTGTACTGCTCTTCCATGATCATCCTTAACGCCACAAATAGTTGAGGCTATATTTCCAATAGTTTCAAAGACTGGTCCAAGCTGTTTGCTTTGATCACCTTCACTAGCAGAAATCATTTTATTTGTAAGCCACTCAACAACTGACTCTGCCATGTTGGCAAAAACTACTGCACTGGGTAATTTGAACATCGCTAAATCTTTTACAACCAAACCAGAATAAATAGCAAGTTCAGCAATCGAAAGTTTCTCCATAGACTCGCCAGCACTTTCTGCTTGCTTAGAGAGTATCTCTAGGAGTTTTCTTGGATTAAGATTATTTGGCAAAACTGGAGTTTTTGCTTCTACAGCTTGGGCTTGAGCTAAAAAGTTATTTAGCCCTTGATTAGCAGGGGTGAAATTTGGCCTAATTGGAGCTGAAATACTAATTCCTTCGCTTCCTTTTGAGAATCATTCTCAATGAATATAGTTCAATATTAACCTTATTGAGAATAATTATCAATTAGGAATTTATTAAAATCTATAGATATCAATACAAACAAGATAAGATTATTCAAATGGAGAAGAAGTTATTATCCACCAGAAGAAGTTTGATTCAAATTAGCTCAAATAAACAAACTGATTTGGTAATCTCAGAAACTGAAGCTGCATCTAAAGCATTAAAGACTTTTGAACTAGCTGGCATGGTTGCTATTACTAGAGACTCAGGTTCAAAGAAAGCTTTGCATCTTGTCACTTGCAATATAGGTAATGAGCCAAAATCCTACAAGATAGAACTCTCGAATCCATCTTTTATGAATAAAAACACTGCTTTATTAGATTTCTTAAATCATCTAATAAAAATAGAAGCAAAATTAGAAAGTTATAGAGACTATATTCTTCTATTTGATCCGACCAATGATAAAAGCAGAATTCGCAGAGTCGCTCAATTCCAAGGATTACAGAGAGAGGATATAAAAAGACAAATCCCTTTAAAACAAGCTGAACTGACTCTTGCAGCAGTCTGTAATGATGATGGTAATGGTGAATTTGTTATTCGCTATAGTCCAACTCTTTAGTCCGTTAAGAAATGAATGAGAAATTGAATAGGTCAATGATTTCTCGCTATCATTTAAACCATGACCTCTAACTCAAACAATATTTATGACTGTGTAATTATCGGTGCAGGACCTGCAGGACTTGCAGCTGGACTCTATGCAGCTCGTGGCAATTTAAAAACTTTATTACTTGAGAAAGGCATTGTTGGTGGTCAATTACAAAACACCAAGGATATAGAAAACTATCCTGGTATGGATCATATGACTGGACCTCAGATTTCAGATGCAATGGAAGTGCAGACTGCAAGATTCGGTTGCGAGATTGTAAAAAATTCTGCAGTAACTAAAGTTGATTTCAATTCTCAACCAAAAAAAATCTATTGTGGTGATAAAGAATACCTTGCGCAAACAGTAATTGTGGCAAGTGGTTCTGAGCACCGTAAACTAGGTGTACCTGGAGAAGATGAATTCTCAGGTAAAGGTGTTAGTTATTGTGCAGTTTGTGATGGTGCATTTTTCAAAGGTAGAGAACTTGTAGTTGTAGGTGGTGGTTCATCTGCTGTTGAAGAAGGTAATTTCCTTACTACTTATGCAAGCAAAGTAACTTTAATTCACCGCCGTGCTGAATTAAGAGCAGAAAGAATTTTACAAGATCGTTTTATTAATAACCCTAAGACTGAAACCATCTGGGATACAGTAGTTGAGAAGATTAATGGTGATATGCTTGGCGTAACTTCAGTTACCCTAAAGAATCTCAAAACTAATGAAGTAACAGAGTTTCCTTGTGAAGGTGTCTTTATTTATGTGGGGCTTGATCCAAATACTCAATACTTAGATGGCAGTGTTAAATATGATGGTGCAGGTAAAGTTATTTCTAACGAGAAAATGGAAACTAACGTACCAGGAATTTTTGTTGCGGGAGATATTAGAAATACTCCTTTAAAACAAGCTGTTACTGCAGCTTCTGATGGCTCACTTGCAGCAACCATGGCAATTGCTTTTGTAGAGTCGTTGCATGACAGTAAGGTAGCTGCGTAGTACTCTCGTCATCCTCAGCCCTGAAAGGGCTGGGGACCCAGTTCTATTAAAGATTCCTGGCAAGCTGGATCCCCGAATCACTACGTGATCCGAGGACGACAGCATCACTTTTGAAAAGCTCTTAAATTTTGTTAGCTAACATTTCCATAGTTAGCC
>CAYQSL010000213.1:0-3099 GCA_964420165.1 uncultured Gammaproteobacteria bacterium
AAAATGGAAGCCTGGCTTGAAAATGCGCATTGGGCAAATTCCAGAAGATGTATATCTTTTTAAAAATCCTATTTGGTTTCATGCCGTCTCTGTTGGTGAGTTCAATGCACTGCTACCTTTGCTCAAACAATTCTTTGGTATGAAAATTGTTCTTAGCGTTACTACCAATACTGCTTATGAACTAGCCACTAAAAAACTAAAAGATGAAATTGATAATAATCTCATCAAAGTTTTTTATATGCCTTGGGATCATCCAGCAATCATAAATGTAGTAGTTAAAAGAATTAATCCACAGGCTATACTCCTTATGGAGAGTGAGATCTGGCCTGGTTTGATTATTGCTGCTAAAAACAATAAATCTAAAATAGCCATTCTTAATGCCAAAATTTCTGATGGCTCCTATAATATCTATTACTTTTTTGGTTTTATTTTCGAACCAATATTCAAGCTTTTTGATTTGGTTTTGGCGCAATCTTCTGCAGATAGTAGAAAATATCTAAATCTCAAAGTTGCTCCTGAAAAGCTATTTATGCTTGGCAATATGAAATTCTCTGCTTTGCCTAATCTCTCTTATGAGCGCCGAAACAAACTAAGAAATATCCTTGGCTATTCGGGCAATGAATTAGTTTGGGTCTGCGGTAGTACTCATGAAGAGGAGGAGGTCCTACTTATATCAATCTTCCAAGAACTTAAAGAGTATTTTGAGAATTTACGTTTGGTTATTGCTCCTAGACACCCACAGCGTTTTGGAGTGGTTGAAACCATTATTAATAGTGCAGCTAAGCTGATTCCAATTAAACTGTCTGAAGTGAAAAAATATCTTCAAGCTAAGTATCTTTCCAAGACTGATAATTTTGATGATCTTCTCAAAGCTGAAGAAGCAAGTAAAGCTACAGAAGAAGTTTCTAGTCGTAGAGTCTTTGCGATGAATGATGTACTCTTGGTAGATACTCTTGGTGATCTTTTTGATATCTATTCAATTGCAAATTTTGCTTTTGTTGGTGGTACTATCAATGAAAAAATTGGTGGTCATAATGTTCTTGAGCCTGCTGTTTGTAATATTCCAGTAATCTCGGGACCGCATTATCATAAGAATAGAGCGATGTTTACTGCACTTGAAGATGCTGAAGGTTTGATTATTTGTGAAACCAAAGAGGACATTAGAATCAACCTGCAGAGCTTGATTGAGGACGATGATAAGAGAATTTTGATGGGAGCTAATGGTAAAAGTTTCACTGAAAAAAATCGTAAAGTAATTTTAGAAATGACTAAGATGATAGGGTCGTATCTCGACATTCGACAAAAAGGGATGGAGTAATCTTAATGGATAATAAAAATCAATTTTGTCGAATGTCGAGATACGACCCTAAAAGGTTAATTAGCTTCCCTTATCAAACTGTTCATAGCGCAAGAGTTTTGCTTTATAAGCTATTTGGCTTGTATCACAAAAATAAATTAGCAGTTCCAGTGATTTCCATTGGCAATACTTCTTTTGGTGGTACTGGTAAAACCCCGATTACAATTGAGATTGCTAAATATTTTGCGGCTAATGGTTATAAAGTAACAATACTAACAAGAGGCTATAAAGCAAAGAATCTTGGCGATGCTCCTGTGCTAATAAACAGTAAAGAACAAGATCTGAAGCAATATACAGCTATTAACATCGGCGATGAGCCTTGCGAAATGCTTGAAGTCTTTTCAAATAGTCCTGGCAATTTATCTTTGGCTATTGGTAAAAATCGTTATGAGGCTGGCTTGGCTGCGATTAAAAAATTTGGCACGAATCTTTTTATACTTGATGATGGTTTGCAGCATATAACGCTGGATCGCAATCTAGATCTAGTTTTGAAGAATGTCAATGAAAAAGGTTTTTACCGAGAATTCGCTTGTGCTGAAAAAAGTGCTGACTACTTGATCTATACAAAAATTAATGATGAGTGGCTTGAAAAAAACTCTAATAAAATTTCTGCTAAGTTTAACCTAAACTTAACCAAAACAATAGATTCTAATAAACAGATAGGTATATTTACAGGGATAGCGGACCCTGAAACTCTTATGCAGATGGTGGTAGATAAATTAAAAAAAGATGGAGTTCAGATTGATAAAAATCAAATTAAAACTTGGTTTTTTGCGGATCATCACCAATTTCACCTAGATGAAGTTACTAGGGTAGTATCCCTGGGAATAAACTTAATAACAACTAGAAAAGATTTAGCAAGAATACCAGAAGAATTGAAAAGTGAATTTGTTGTTGCTGAACTGGAGCTGGATTTCCACCCTAAAGATTTTTTAGAAACACTGTTAAAGAAAATAAGGAATTAAGGCTCCTTTTAATAGTGACGGGGGATAATAATGTTTTCAGAAAAAATGGATTGGTCAACAGATACAGCTAAAGAAAAAGGCACTCTCTCTAAAAGAGAGATGGAAGTTATTCTACAAATTAAAGATGGATTGAGAAATCCAGAAATAGCAGCTAACTTGGGTTTAAGCACCAAGACTGTTGAAAACCATGTCAGAAGTATATTGCAGAAGCTAGGTGCGAAGAACCGTACTGAAGCTGTTGTAATCGCTCTTAAAAGTTCAATTATCGAAATTTAGTTAAGCAAGACTTAGATTAAATGTTCTAACGCCATAAAAACGGCACTGATAGTTTTGCTATCTTTGATTTCACCAGATTGAATCTTTTCAGTGATTTCAGGAAGAGATAAAATTTCTGTTTCTACAACTTCACCTTCATCAAGATCTTGCTTGCCAGCTGTTAATCCAGTTGCTACATAGATATATAAAATTTCAGTTGAATATCCAGGACATGGATAAATTTCACCTAAGTACGTCCAATTCTCTGCAGTGTAACCAGTCTCTTCACGAAGCTCACGCTGAGCGGTATCCAGGGTATCAGGTTCGTGTGAATCTATTTTGCCCGCGGGGATTTCCAGGATAGTTTTTTCAAGCGGCTTCCTAAATTGTTTCACTAAGACGATTCTCTTATCATCTAAAATTGGTACTACACAAACTCCGCCTGGATGTACTACGTACTGGCGTGTGTAATGCTTGCCATCATGATTTTCTATCTCGATTGTATCTTCGATGAAATCAAGG
>CAYQSL010000214.1:0-3068 GCA_964420165.1 uncultured Gammaproteobacteria bacterium
GAATTAAATAGTTGTGCCAAGAAAGCTGAGCATGTCTATCTAGCAAGCGACCCTGACCGTGAAGGAGAAGCTATTGCCTGGCATTTATCACAGATTTTAAATTGCAAAGAGAAAAACATTTCTCGAATCACTTTCAACCAAATCACTCCAGATGCTGTGCGTAACGCAGTAGCAAATCCAAGAGAGATCGATCAATCATTAGTTAATGCTCAACAAGCAAGAAGAATTCTTGATCGTTTAGTTGGTTACAAAATCAGCCCTATACTCTGGCGTAAAGTCGGCGGTAGAAGCGCTGGTAGAGTGCAGTCCGTAGCAGTTAGATTAATCTGTGAACGCGAAGAAGAAATCCAAAAATTCATTCCAGAAGAATATTGGTCAATCACGGCTGAAGTTGAAAGAGCAAAACAAGCTCCATCTTTTGTAGTGAATTTAGTTCAAGTTGATTCGAAGAGAATTGTTTCTCCACTTAAAGAGCATGATGAAGAGAAGAGCATAGTAATTGGTTCTGAAGCTGAAGTAAAAACTATCGAAGCGAAAATCAATTCGACTCCTTTACTTGTAAGTAATCTTGCAACTAAACCTAGTAGCAAAAAAGCTCAACCACCTTTCAAAACCTCTACCTTACAACGTGCTGCAAGTAACGCACTTGGCTTTGGTGTGAAACGTACCATGCAAGTTGCACAAACTTTATATGAAGGTGTGAAGTTCGGTACTAACGATCAAGTTGGTCTTATAACCTATATGCGTACTGATAGTTTGAGAATCGCAGATGAAGCTGTAGCAGAAGCTAAAGAATATATCCTTGAAAAATGGGGAGCAGAATTTTATCCAGAAACTCCAAACGTTTATGGCAAAGTAAAAAAACAAAAAGAACAAGATGCTCACGAGGCTATCAGACCTACTTATATTGATAAAACACCAGATTCAATTAAGCAATATCTTACTGATGAACAATACAGACTCTATAAATTAATCTGGCAGCGCTTTGTAGCATCACAAATGTCTCCATCAAAATTAGAAATTAAAACTCTTGAAATTGGTTCTAAGGATAAGGATCTACTTTTCAGAGCAAGCCAAACTAAAAAAACTTTTGCTGGTTACTCAGCTGTTTACGGAGCTGATAAAGAAATAAATGAAGACCAAGAGACCGAGGAAGCAGAATCTAAATTCCCACTTGATATTAAAGTTGGTGATGAGATTAAAGTTAACGAACTTATTCCGGCACAACATTTTACAGAAGGACCACCGAGATTCAATGAAGCTAGCTTGGTCAAGACCTTAGAAGAATTGGGTATCGGCAGACCATCTACTTACGCGCCGACTATTGCAACGATTCAAGATCGTAAGTATGTAGAAAAATTACCTAATAGCACTGCTATGGCTCCAACTAAGCTTGGTATGCAGGTTAATAAACTTCTTGTCGATCATTTCGGCAAATATATTAATGCTGATTTTACTTCACAGATGGAACATTCATTAGATGAAGTTGCTGACTCTAATCAAGATTGGGTTGAGATGCTCAAAGAATTTTACTTAGGTAAAGATTGGGCTAAGCGTGATCTCAGTAAACCAAAAAAACGCGCTAAGAAAAATCCTACTCCTGAAGAAGAAGCTCAAGCTAAGGCAGAGAAAGAAGCTGAAGAAAGTTTAGATCATGGCTTTATTGACATAGTTAAAAAAGCTTCTGATGAAATCGAATATATTCCAATAGCAACAGATCATGATTGTCCAACTTGTGGCGCAAAGATGCTACTTAAGAGTAGTCGTAATGGACCTTTCTTAGGCTGTTCACGTTACCCTGATTGTAAAGCAACTGTAAACCTTACTAAAGAAGGTAAGCCAGCTCCACCAGATAGACCAATAGCTGATGAGAAATGTCCTAGATGTGATCATCAATCATTAGTTATCAAGTACGGTCGCTATGGCGACTACATCGCTTGTACTACTGAAGATTGCAAATACACTTCACCTATACAGAAGAAAACTGGTATTCACTGTCCACGTGAAGGTTGTCATGGTGAAATCGTAGAGAAAAAATCTCGTTTCGGCAAAATGTTCTATGGTTGCAATGCCTGGTCTGAGAACAAGTGTGAAACTGTGTTCTGGTACCCACCAATCGACGAGCATTGTCCTCAGTGCAATAAGCTAATGATGTACAAAACTCTTAAGCGTGGCGATAAGATCGCTTGCTCTGATACTAAAGGCTGTGGCTTTAGTCGTGAAGCAATTGAACGCGAAATTGAACTCTATAGAGCTAAGTTTGCACCACCTGCAATTGAAGCTGAGAAATCAGTGTTTAGTCTTTAAATTTAGACCTGATGAAACCCCCTCCCCTAAACACTTGATCTTTAGGGGTTTAGAGCGAAAGGCCTTGCAATTATCGAATTAGTATTTATAAAATATATCTCATAAGCAGTAAAAAAACCAAAAGATCAACTTAAGGTTTACAGCGATTAAGCCGATTAAAAAATTACCTGCGGTACGCACGCCTGACGTTGGAGATAAAAATAAATGGAAAATATCGTTGATGAGTTCAAAAAATATGCACGCGAATTAGGAACTCTCTACAGAACCAGAAAGGAATTAGATAGTCTAATTTCTAAATATGAAAGCAAATTAAAAGGACTTGGAGAAGTTCTTGAATTTGCAGACACTGCTGAGAATTCTTTCAAAGCAGCGGAAGAAAGAACTTCCTCATAATCTCTAGGTTACGTAAGTACCAACAAAAAGACCCGCGAAAGCGGGTCTTTTTGTTTTTATTCGAATTCTCTTTTTATACTTTCCTTATTGATCTTTTGCAAAGCTTCATAAAAATCCAAAGTCCATGCACCTCTGGTCTCTCTGGATAAATTTCTAAACTTATCTCTAGTCTTCATCAATAAACTGTCATTCCACTCAGCTAAAGTGCCTTTTGTTTTTAAAGAATTTTTATATTCATCAAGTAGCTTTTTAATTTGCGCTATATTTTTACTTTCAGTTTGAACAACCACAAGGTCTAATTTTAAAATAAAATGCTCAAAGAGTTTTCTTAAAAATTATTAGTCTTAGCTCAAGATACCTTAGCAAGA
>CAYQSL010000215.1:0-3002 GCA_964420165.1 uncultured Gammaproteobacteria bacterium
TTTTATTTCTCTATCCTTATTCCTTTTGCTTTGATATTTAAATTCACTGACAAGGAAACTTTTGCCCCTGGTTGGTTTAAGTCATTAGAGTCTAAAGCTAAGGATTTGTACTAAAACGCTCTTTAACAAAGCTTTTCAAGCCGTCTAACAATTTGATTAAGTTGCCTTGCTCTCTTAATAAGCCTGGAATAACTGAAGTTCTTCCGCCTTGATTTTTAGTACTGAAAACGCGATGTAACAATCGGACCACATCTTCAGGACAAGTTAATAAATTCATGGAATCAGCTAATTTTTTTTCCTCTCTCACTAAATAGTAAAAAGGTTTGATCTTAGCCTTCTCACTTCTTGTTACTTGGATTGGGGAATCTATGCCGATGTACCTACAAGCTTCTGCTAATAAGATGGGAAGGTATTTTCGTTTATCAACTAAACGTTGTTTATCGTAGTTTGCCAAACTGATTTCAATACTCTGCAGGGCAGCAACTTCCTGTGGATCTGGGGTAGGTTTAGCAACTTTTGGAGTAGTGGTTATTCTACTTGGTAGGGTTATAGGAACCCCATTCCTTAGAACTATTATAGGCTTTTGAGCAACAATGATTAGATAATGCGCCAGCTCGGCGCGCTCCTTTATTCAGAATAATAACCTAATTTTGATTAATTATTTTAACAAATCTTAGAAATATCGATATGATTTTACAGGTGAATAAATCAATTAAAATCATTGGCATCTCGGCTTTCTATCATGATTCTGCTGCAGCATTGATAATTGATGGCAAGTTAATAGCGGCAGCTCAAGAAGAAAGATTTTCTCGTAAAAAAAATGACGCAGAGTTTCCTAAAGAAGCACTTAAGTTTTGCCTTGAGCAAGGTTCTAAAGTATTAGGTGAGAAATTAGATATCAATGATATTGATTACTTAGTTTTTTATGAGAAGCCATTACTCAAATTTGAAAGAATACTTTTGAGTTGTCTAAAATATTTTCCTAAGTCATTTTGGTTTTTTGTGAAATCAATGATCACTTGGTTCTCAGATAAACTTTGGATCAAAGGTAAGCTGGCAGAGCTTTCTGGAATTAAGCCAGAGAAAATTCTTTTCTCAAGGCATCATTTATCACATGCATGTAGTTCTTATTTCTGCTCGCCATATAATGATGCGGCAGTGTTAACTATTGATGGTGTGGGTGAGTGGGCTACTACTACAATTGGTCATGCTCATGGTAATCAAATAGATCTTCTAGAAGAAATACGTTTCCCAAATTCTATTGGACTTCTCTACTCGACTCTAACTGCCTTCCTGGGCTTTGAAGTTAATGAAGGCGAGTACAAAGTGATGGGTATGGCTTCTTATGGCAAGCCTATATATGTAGATAAAGTAAAAGAGATTTTCAAAATCAATGATGATGGTAGTTTTAACAACATCGAAAAATTCTATGCCTACCTCTATGATCCAAGCAAAAGCTACACGAGTGAGCTAGTTAAAGTTTTTGGTGAGCCAAGAGAGAAGGGTGATAAATTCTTTGTGGACTCAAATGATAAAGCTAGAGATCAACACTATGCTGATATCGCAAAAAGTTTGCAAGTAATCACTGAAGAAGCTGTTCTTAGATTGGCAAAGAGAGCTCAACAGCTGACTGGTTCTAAGAACCTTTGCTTTGCAGGTGGTGTAGCACTGAACTGTGTTGCTAATGAAAGAATTTTAAATGAATTAGATTTTGATGATGTATTTATTCAACCTGCAGCTGGTGATGCAGGTGGTGCAGTGGGCGCAGCTTACTATGGTTACAATATATTTCTTGATAAACCAAGAGTTGATTCTGGATTTACTCATCCTTATTGGGGTTCAGAGATCTCTGATGAGGAAGTTGAAGCAGAACTTAAGAAACGCAATATTACTAAATACACTAAGTTCAATAGCTTTGAAGAATTATTAGAAAGACTTGCTGTAATTCTCAATGATCAGAAAGTAATTGGTTGGTGCCAAGGAAGATTTGAATGGGGACCAAGATCTCTTGGTGCGCGCAGTATCATCGGGTCAGCGTCTAAAGCTGAAATGCGTGACACTGTGAATTTGAAAATCAAATTTAGAGAAGCCTTTAGGCCTTTTGCTCCTGCTGTAATTGAAGAAGCTGTGCATGATTACTTCAAAGTAGATCATCCAACTAAAACCAGCGCTTATCAATACATGCTTGCTACTTCACAAGTAAAAACTCCTGAGAAGCTCGAAGCAATTACCCACGTAGATGGTTCTGGTAGAGTGCAAACGGTAAACAAAGAGAATAATTCTAAATTCTATGCACTGTTAAAGGCTTATGAAAAACTTTCTGGAATTCCGATTTTGATCAATACTTCTTATAACTTGCGTGGTGAGCCGATTGTAACTACTGCTAATAATGCTCTGAATACTTTTTATAAGAGTGGACTTGATGCACTCGCGATTAATAATTATTTGATAGAGAAGTAAAATTTAATTTTAGTCTTAATCATGCATTAAACAAGCGAGGGATTAGCATTCTTACGTAATATTATGCGCTTGTAAATCCTAGGTAATAAGGGGATAAAAGAGTGCGTAAAGAGTTAAGGGGAGTATGGGCATGATTTCTAAACACATCAATATGATGTATGGTTACTTTTTGTTTTTAGTTCTTGCTGGATTTTTTAATTCAGTTCAAGCTATGGTTTTCCACTAGGCTGCTTGTTGTTTCAAAGCTGTTTGATTTGCAATAGTGTTCACTTCGAACAATGAAGTTCGTTGAGCATGCTTATCAACAGCTTTGTCGCTAGGTTTAGTGTAGAAATAGTTAGCACAGTTATTAAGCGCTTGAGTTATATGGCTTAAAGTTCTAGATTTTTCTTTATTGCTAATCAAAGCTTGCCAAACGTCGAATATAGAAACTATTCCGTAAATAATTCCAGCTTTGACGAAGTTAATGTCTTCATCAATCATTTTTGCAACATCACAAACTACGCTACCTGTGTTTCTGACTATTGAGCCGAAAGCTTTTA
>CAYQSL010000216.1:0-2992 GCA_964420165.1 uncultured Gammaproteobacteria bacterium
GTGGCGTTACTGGTAAAACTGGTTCTATCGTTACTATCAAAGCTTACGGTATTAAGACTTGGAATCATTACAATAAAGAACAACCTGCTGCTTAGTTCGTCATTGCGAGGAGCGAAGCGACGTGGCAATCCATATTACTAAAAAACCCAAAGAAACAAGATGGTTCTCCAAAGCTATCTTGTTTCTTTGCTTAGTTTTCATTCTTTCCAGCTGCTCTCAACCAAAATCTCAAAATCCTAACAGTGTTAGACTCGGCTACTTACTGAATATCACTCATGCAGTGCCCTTAGTCGGACTTGAATCTAAAACCTTCACGGGAATTGATCCATATCATTTCACCGCTGGAGGTTTTTTACTGAGTAGTTTAATCTCTAAGAACTTAGATATAGCCTATATTGGACCTGGTCCTTTTATCAATGCGCTGGCTAAGAAGATCGACCTCGAAATTCTTTCAGTAAGCTGCTATGGAGCTAATAGTTTAGTTCTCTCTAAGAAATACGAAAGTGATCCTAAGTATTTCGTTATTAGAAAAATTGCTGTCCCGCAATTTGGCAATACTCAAGACTTACTTGCAAGAATGTTAGTTGATGGCATTAAAGCCGGTAAAATTCCAACAGAGAAACTTGGCAATTTAAAATTCGGGGATGATATAGAATTCATCGCTGTCAATCCAGCAGAACTTGAAACAGCATTCTTTGTTGGGAACATTGACGCTGCCTTGGTTTCAGAGCCTTGGGGCACAGTACTAGGAGATAAAGGTTTTACTACTTATAATCAAATTCTCGATAAAGTTAATTCATATCCGACGACTTTACTTGTAGTACGTAAAGAATTCCACGACAAGCACCCAGAATTAGTAGAGAAGTTTCTTAAAGAAGAGGCGCAAGTTCAGAATATGCTTAAAACAAACCCTGAGCAAAGCATTCAACTTATAAAAGCACATTTAGAAAGAGTTACTAAGAAAAAATTCACTACTGAAGTTTTAACTACAAGTTTTAGTAAAGTAGATTTTAAAAATACAATTGAGAAGGATAAGCTAAATGAGCTTGCTCAGGCGGCTTTTGAGGCTAAATACTTTAGGCATAAATTCACACTATGAGGATTGATGTACTAACGTTGTTTCCAGATTTGATCGAGCAATATCTCTCTGCAAGCGTGCTTGGCATTGCTCAAACTAGTGAACTCTTTAAACTCTTTGTCCACAATCCGCGCAACTACAGCTTAGATAAACACAAGAAAGTAGATGATACTCCTTATGGTGGCGGACCGGGTATGCTTCTAATGCCTCAGCCTCACTTTGATTGCATCGAAGCCGTGTTAAGAGATGCAAAGTTACCAGGTTTAGATTTAGCAGATTTGGAATTTGGCAAATTAAAGCATCCAGAAAAAAGAAATTACGAAATCATCATCACTAGCCCATCTGGTAAGCCTTGGTCTCAAGAACTAGCGCAAGACTATGCTCAAAAAGACAATCTTATAATCCTTTGTGGACGTTATGAAGGTTTCGATCAAAGAATTAGGAATCTTGCTAGTCAAGAAATCTCAGTTGGTGACTATGTTTTAACTGGTGGAGAACTTCCAGCGCTAACTATCATTGATTCAGTTTTAAGACTACGCGAAGGCGTACTTGGCGACTTTGATAGTAAAGATCATGAGAGCTTTAGCGAGATCAATATTCTTGATGAATTTGAAAAGCTAGGAGTAACTAAAAAAGAACTCAATGATTTTCTTGGTAACACTGGCATCGAGTCTAAAGAAAAACTCTATAGAATCAAGCTACTGGAGTTCCCACAATACACTCGCCCAGCAGATTTCAGAGGGCTTTCAATACCTCCAGTAATAGAATCAGGTGATCATAAGAAGATCTTTCTCTGGCGCTTGGAGCAGGCTATTAAGCTGACAAGAGAACGTAGACCGGACCTAATTAAAGAGGGTGGTAAGCAACCGTCATTGCGAGGAACAAAGTGACGAAGCAATCCCATTGTGGTGACTAGCAGGGGGATTGCTTCGCTTCGCTCGCAATGACGGCACTTGTCTTAAAATGCATTATTATATTCATATGGACCTTCTCAGCATTTCATTACTCGCAATCATCCAAGGCATTACAGAATTCTTACCTATCAGCAGTTCTGGACATTTGGCACTAGCGCCTAAATTATTTGGCTTCACTGACCCGGGACTTGCTGTTGATGCATTCTTGCATCTAGGTACTTTATTTGCGGCGTTAATTTATTTTAGAAAAGATATTTTGGAAATGATTTATGGACTTTTTTCTTTTGGTGAAAATGGTAAACAAGAAACCGCTCAATATCGCAAACTTGCTTTAGAGATTATGGTTGCAACCATACCCGTGATAGTGATTGGCTTTCTTTTCAAAGATTTTTTCTCAAGTAGTTTATTACTAAGAAGTACTAAGTTCATAGCATTCACTCTTGCTGGTGGCGGAGTGCTAATGCTCGTTGCCGAAAATTATTCACGAAAGCTCAATGAGCACAAAACTATTTTTCAATCAAATTTTCTTGCAATGTTTTTTATTGGTCTGATGCAAACACTGGCATTGTTTCCCGGTATGTCGCGCTCAGGCTCAACGATTACTGGCGCGCTTTTCACAGGTATCCAAAAAGCCGATTCAGCAAGATTGTCTTTCTTAGTAGGCTTACCAGCAATCACTGCAGCAGGTTTACTTGCAATTAAAGATCTAATGGATGCTGGTTCAATGAATATTGGTTCTTTAAATATATTAGGCTTAGGTTTTCTTCTAAGCTTCGTTTCAGGATATTTTGCAATAGATTTTATGATCAAGTTTCTTAAAACCAAGTCACTCATGGGCTTTGTGATTTATAGACTTATACTCGCTGCACTATTGCTTTTCATCTAAGTCACACCTCCACTTTCCACCTTAACCAAAATAATTGCAAAGATAGTATTCAATGAACATTCCTCAAAGGTTCATTTGAAGATGTTATCTAGGTTATGGTGGAAAGTGGAGGTA
>CAYQSL010000217.1:0-2991 GCA_964420165.1 uncultured Gammaproteobacteria bacterium
AAGAAACAGATGAATTCGAATTATTCCCATTGACAGAAGGCGCATCAGCATTTGCATTAGGCTTAGCAAGCTTGCCTGCCTGAATTGCATTAAATTTGCCTGAGATATCTATATTGCCTGAATCTGACATCTATCTTTATTATGGATCAAAACAGAAAATATTTAACCAGTAGTTAACATAGCTATGTAAAAATTCTCATTAGACCTCTTTAGAAACCTATAGTTTCGTAAAAAGAGGTCATCAAAAAAATCTAAAACCGTAGGTTTTAGTAGAGTACTGAGAAGCCCTTCAGGGTTTCGCAAGAACTCTAATTAAAAACAGTGGTTAATTCAACTTATTACAATCCATATTCTTTTGGTAGTAGCTTTGGCTCTTATAGCAACCCCTATAATAATCCCTATAGTAATCCGTATTCTGGCGGTATGAGCAGCCTACAAAACTATGGAATGGGTATGGGGACTAATCCCTATATGGCTTCACTATATGGTATCAATCAAGTTCCTATGATTCTTATGAGTGGATTTAGTACTATGCTTGGAGGTCTTTTTCAAATTGGATCTGCATTAAAGGGCAATAGTCCACAACCTTTGAATAATAATTTTGGTCAAAACACTAATCCTTTTAATAGTAATCCTTATAATTCAGGTTTTGGAAATCCTTACAATCAAGTGAACTTCGGCTTTAACTAGATCTTAAGCTTACTATGTTTATTTCTTCAATAGGAAGCCACTAGAAGTGGCGGAGATAAATTTATGTCTGGTGGAACTTTAGGCGGATTAAGTGGAAGTGGCGTTGCTATAGCAAAAGCGACTAAGCCTACTAATACAACAACAACTACTACTAATTCTAATACTTCAAAAACAAGTACAGAATCTGAAAAGCTTACAGTAACTGGCGCCCCAGGAGCACAACAAGAAACTACTGGTGAAAATTTTTCTAATCGGCTTGCAAGCGATATGGCTGTTGCTGCTGCAAATCCCTATGTTGCTCCAGCAGCTACAGCTCCGACCCAACAAGGTATGGATCCAGCGATGATGGCAATGATGAGTGGAATGGGTCAGCAAAAACAACAATCACCCGAGCAGGGTGGATCTAAAGCTAGTCCACAGGGTTCTCAAGCACAGGAAGCTCTAAAAGAAATGGCTCAAAGGTTTAGTGATTTTAGAGACCAAGCAGGTAAAAAAATTGCTGAACTTACGCAAGGCAATAAAGAAAGTCCTGGAGATAAAGTAGTAGAGAAAGCTTTAGAAAAACTCACAGGTAAGCCCACTGAGCCGGAAGCGAAAAAGGGTGAAGAAAAAAAACCAGCTATAGAAGTACCTGGTGATAGAACTTCTGCTATTGATTACGACGGAGACAATGGCTTTACAGTTACATAGATACATAACGAGGGATATTTTAAATTGTCATTTTCTAATACAGCAAATTCAGCAATATTTTCCAAAGCTGCTACCAGTGTGAAAGCTAGTACTGGTGGTGGTGTCATAAAAAAAGCAATTGCAACTGATGCTCCAGGTACAGAAGAGAAAGATGCAAGCCATGAAGGCTTAGCTGGAGAAAATGTTAATCCAGAAAGAACTACTAGTGAAGCAGGACAGAGCTCCACAACTAAGTCCGGGACTGCTGTTGCCAGCGCTAATAAATTATCAACATTAGCCTCAAGTTTACCAGGTCTTTCAGCTGGATCAAATGCTTCTAATCAAACTGCAAATGGCACAGTAACTAATCCTGGAAATGCTGCAGGATCTAATACGGCTAATCAAATTAACAATGGCACTATAACTAATCCTGGAAATGCAGCAGGATCTAATACCTCTAATCAAACTACAAATGGCACAGTAACTAATCCTGGAAATGCTGCTGGATCACATTTAGAAGATCTAAGTGGAAATGGAGTAGTAACTATACCTGGTATTGGTGCAGGATCGAATGCCTCTAATCAAATTGCAAATGGCACAGTAACTAATCCTGGAAACGGTGCAGGATCAAATGCTTCTAATCAAATTCCAAATGGCACTGTAACTAATCCTGGAAACGGTGCAGGATCGAATGCCTCTAATCAAATTGCAAATGGCACTGTAACTAATCCTGGAAATGGTGCAGGATCAAATGCTTCTAATCAAATTCCAAGTGGCACTGTAACTAATCCTGGAAACGGTGCAGGATCAAATGCTTCTAATCAAATTCCAAGTGGTACTGTAACTAATCCTGGAAACGGTGCAGGATCAAATGCCTCTAATCAAATTCCAAGTGGTACTGTAACTAATCCTGGAAATGGTGCAGGATCAAATGCTGGTAATCAAACTGGAAATGGAACTATAACTCCACCTAGTACTGGCGCGCCCGCTCCAGGAACAGATGCACCAGGAACGATCACTCCTCCTACTACGCAGCCTTCTGCTCCAACTACTCCAAGCCCTGGCACTATTACACCACCAAGTAGCCAACCTTCCGCTCCAACTTCACCAACACAAGGAACCATTAGTTCTTCTCCATACGCTTCAAATGGTTTGGGATTGGGAGGACTAGGAGCTTTTGGTAGCATGGGTTTAGGTAGCTTTGGAGGCCTAGGTGGTTTCGGTGGCATGGGTGCTCAAAATAGAAATAATGTAAATCAGGGATTAGGCGGCGGCGGTGGCGCGCAAAATGGTTTAAATGGTAATCAGCAAACACCTCAAACACAAACTCCACAAAAACCTGAAGCTAAAGCTAAGGATGATGATAAAAAAACTGACGAGAAAAAAACAGAAGGTACAACTGAAGAAGGTTTTGTAGCAAAAGAAAAAGCTGGCAGCTTCCCTAAATTTCTTGAAGGGCTAAATGATCCTGATTCTAAAAAACAAGAAGAGAACAGAAAGAATTTTAATGATAATACAATCAAACTATCTCCTGAGCTACAAAAAGAAATCAAAGATTTTAAAGAAAACTATTTAGACAAAGCAAAGCCAAAAGCTGATGATAAGAACTATCCACAAGATCTTATAAACAAA
>CAYQSL010000218.1:0-2033 GCA_964420165.1 uncultured Gammaproteobacteria bacterium
TGGAGCAGCAGCTCTTTCACCCATTGCTCTAACTTTCTTAATTGCTTGAAGAATAATTTTGCAAGACTCTCTGATCTCGTCTACACGGCATTTGTAGCGTGCAAAAATATCGCCTTCAGTTCTAGTTACTACATTGAAATCAAATTCACTATAGAGAGAATATGGTTTTGATTTACGGATATCGTAAGCCACACCTGATGCGCGGATATTTGGACCAGTTAAACCCCAATCAAGACCGATCTTAGGATCAATTACACCAATACCTTTAGTACGCGCAATTACAATCGGGTTATTTGTAACCAGATCTTCATACTCATCAGTGTAGTTTAAAAGCCTTTCATTGATTAGGTTCTCAAGCTTGCCATACCAGCCTAGTGGCACATCAGAAAGTACTCCACCAATACGCATGAAGTTAAACATCATACGTTGACCAGAAATTTCTTCTAGTAAAGAAAGGATCGATTCACGATCACGGAAAGCATAGAAAGGGAATCCCATCATCGCTCCAAGGTCAAGCATAAAAATTCCTAAAGCCAATTGGTGTGAGCAAATACGATTCAACTCAGCACAAATAACTCTTAGGTACTCAGCGCGCTGAGGTACTTGTATACCGGCAATTTTCTCAACAGCCATAACATAGGCATGACTATCAGACATACCTGCAAGGTAATCTACTCTATCTACTAAAGCTTGATACTGAACAAAGTTTCTGTTTTGTCCTAACCACTCCATACCTCTATGTAAGTAGCCGATTATCGGCTCACATTTCTTGATGATTTCACCCTGAGTAACAATTTTCAAGCGAAGCACACCATGAGTTGATGGATGCTGTGGACCCATATTAATTACGAGTTCTTCAGTTTTTAAACCTGTTGTTATATCTTTATCAACTATTGCCATACAAAGTACTATTTTACATGGATTTTGGGATGCCGTCATTTCCGTTATTCTCAGCAATGACGTTCTATAATAAAAATTATATTGATAACCAGTCATCAAACCCGTCTCGAACAATTCCCCAGCCTAAATATAGATTTAGTAGTTTCCCCTTGGGGTTTTGGCGGAACTGATAATCTCGCTCAAGAAGGAGCTTACTCATTACTTACCGAACAGGAAATTATCAAACGTCTGAGTTCTATTGGTATGAATGTTTTTGAAATTCAACCACCTTCTCTTGGTCCTTTCCAAATTCAAGAAGAGCCAGGACGAATTAGAAATCTTGAAGCTATTTTTACAGTCAATCATTGGCTTGCAGAAACTATCAAACATTCTCTTTCACAACACCATATTCCAATTGTGCTTGGTGGTGATGGTTCACTAATACTTGGTAGTGTTGCCGGTTTAATAGAATTTTATGGCAAACAGAATCGTGACAAACTTGGCATTATTTGGCTGAGTAATCATTTGTCAAATAGCTCTCCTAGAGTGACAAAGAGCTGGAATGCAAATCGTATGATTTTTACAGCACTTACATTTGAGAATGAAGCCAAGCATCAGGACTTTATTGCTTTAATGAATTTTAGAAATTTAGGCAGCCCTATTCTTTCCGAAAAAAATATTGTGCATATTGGTATCAACCATAAGTCGGCTCAAGAAATTGCTGATCATAAATTTTTCACTATGGAAGAGATCGATGAAATCGGTGTTAGGACTGTGATTCATGAAGCTATTGAACATCTCAGTCATTGCGAGCACATTCATTTAATTTGGGATGTAAACTCTCTTGATCTTAGTGGTGTAAGTAATTTTTCTCTTGGACAATTGAGCTATCGTGAAGCTCTTGCAATTGCACGTGAACTTGATGTGCATCTACGCCGCAAAAACAAACTCTGCTCCATGGATATCGTAGAGCACTGTCCAAGCCGTGAAGCCTGGGATAGACGCGGCGAAACTGCTGAATGGATGACCGATATAATTACTAATCTCTTCGGGGAAAATATTTTTAACGCTGCTAGAAAGTACTAAGGCGAATTTCTGGGGTCGCACCCCCGCCCATTAGCCTTTTAAAGCTACAAGATCGAAAAGACCGTTTA
>CAYQSL010000218.1:2043-2977 GCA_964420165.1 uncultured Gammaproteobacteria bacterium
TCATGTAAGAAATATTCGAAGGCTCTCTGCCATATAGTGAAGCAAAAACTTGTCCTGGAGCAATAGTTTGTCCTTGAACCGATCTGATAGCCTGGATTTGCTCAACTTCCCAATCTGATAAAACACCTGAATCAGCATCAGCAGTTTCTTCTACTTCTGCAGTTTGTTCTGAAGATCTAACTTGACCAAGTCTTGCTTGGGAGTTAGTAATTTTTTGATCTAATTTGACTTCTTCTAAAGCTTTTTCGACCTGCCCTAAAGCAGTGTCAATCATGTTAATGTCGCTTACCAAACCCTTTTCAACGCTATTTTGACGCTTGGTCAAAAGGTCAGTTCTCAACTTCTCTAATTGAGAATGAATACTGGCCGGGTTTTGGACTTTATTGTCTTGAGTATTGAATACTTGACTCACCTTGGCATTAGACCAGGGAATAGTTGTCTTAAAGTTAAGGACTGAGAAATTATGGTTAAAGGTTAGACTTTACTAGCTTAGAAAACATTAATAAAAGGTATTGACAAATTCAATGCGGGTAATTTATAATGTTAAGTACAAGTTAAGGAGCTCTGTACATAGAAGGGTCAAAGCTGCTAAAATTTGATAATAATAGTTAAAGGAATAAGCAAATGAATACTGCGATACTAGAAAAACCAGTAGATGGTGGCGATCTTGGTGGCGACCTTGATATTAAAGCTGTTGCAGCAAGCCGCAGAATCGGTAAACGTGCAAAACCCGATTACTATTCAGAAGAAGAAATAAACGAATTTTTAGCTTACTTAGACAGTGCTTGGGAAACCTACGCTGACGAAGTTGAAGCAATTGGTGATGAATTTGAGAACTGGAACAACTGGTTCAAGAAAGAGAAGAAAAATCCTCCCGAAATCGATAAAAACAAAGTTTTATACCTAAGAGAAGAATTTAATACTAAACGCAGTC
>CAYQSL010000219.1:0-2971 GCA_964420165.1 uncultured Gammaproteobacteria bacterium
TAGCTATCTTTCCCATAGATCGTTTATCGTCTCCGAGGATAAGGAATGGATGGCTGGTGGTCTCAATAATTTCTTTGAAAGACTTTTTGTAGTGGCACCAGAAATTTTATTTCATTATATTAAATTATTTTTCTTTCCAATCAAACTCACTGTAGATCAGCATCACAATGTAATTCTAGAAAATGCTTTCACTCCTTATCATTTACTTTGTTTTGTAGTTGCACTTGCGTTCATTGTTGGCTTTTTCTATTTCATGTTTCTAAAAGAGCCAGATTATGATTTGCACAATAAATTAATTGCTGGATCTATCTTCTTTACAGGGTTTAGCATTGCAATTTCCCTAAACATTATTCCCCTCTATGTACTTGCCAGAGATAGATACACTTACTTTTTTAGCTTAGGCATGTATTGTGTGATTTTCCTTATTGCTGATAAATATTACTTCAGTAAAGATTCTGTCAAAGAAAAATTAGCAAACAATACTAATAATTTAAGAACTATTTTAATTACAATACTTTGCATTTTAATAGTTGCTTATGGAACTAGGGCTTTTATCAAATCCTTTGATTGGCGTAATGGTGAGGCTTTCTGGAGCTCTACTATTGATTCAGTTAATGATCTTGGTAGCAAGCAAAACTGGCGCTATAGATTATTACAGTACTATCAAGATCCAGGAACTACTACATTTAAAGCTGATCCGCAAATTAAAGAGAAGGCTCAAAGAGATTTCAATGAGTTTCCTTTTACCTATAATCTACTAAACAATCAGACTATTAACTTCTATGTAAAAGAAGCTGCTAATTCTGATCATTATCTACTCAACAAATATTCTTATATTGGCAATAAAGCGATTGCTTCTGCCTTGTTCTTCAATGCAACTGAATCTTTGACTGCATCACAGTATGAAATGGCAATGAATCTTTTCAAAGCATCACATTTATACTATCCAGATCATTTCCAAACAAATTTACAAATGTTGATTCATACCTATGGTCAAGATGAGAAATTTTCAAATTACCTATTAGGTAAAATGGAAAAAGATGCTTATAGTAATTCATTCTTAGCTAAGGGTTTAATGGATGGGCTTTTCTATATCAAGCATCCAAAGACTTATGAGTATGCAAGGTTATATGCAACGAGATTTCCTAATACTCAGGTCTTCCACGTATATCTATTCCATGCTGCCATGATGATGAAGGATTATCCAACTGCATATAAAGCTGCTAAAGAAGTTACTAAGAAATACGTTGAACAAGATACTTTTACTGACTTTATGAGACAGTATGAAGTAGCTAATGGAATACCAAGAGCTTAAAAGTTTTTGTATTTGTATATAGCTGCAGGTCTAATATTAACTTCAAGCACTATGATCTCGTCCCCACGCAGCATTAAGTCAATAGAGAAGATTTCAGGCATAATAATTTGATTAGTCCAAGCGAACTCATCAATCACATTAACTATTTCAGCAATAAATTTCTTTTGCTCTGGACCCCAGTTTTCTTGGATGTATAAATCACCAAAAATATAAAGAGCTTTAGTTTCCTTGGCATCTTTTATATATTCTTGTAAAAGGCAGTCATCATATTTCAGTATCTTACTAATATTTTCATTGCCTACATTCAGCTCATTTATTGGGATTACAGCAAAGTCAATTTTTTCAGTTCCATGTCGAGGCTTAACTACAATGGAATCAAACCTAGATAGTTTAGATTTTTCTTCATCGCTAATAAATTTATGGTTAGTATGTATGGTTAAAGTTAGTGGTTGCCTAATTTCATTTGCAGTCATTAAGGCATAAAACAAAAACTTATCGTCAAAGATTTTAGCTATTTTATTATAAGGATTAACTTGGTAGATATCATGATCAAATGCCCATTTAGAGATGGTTTTATGCAGATTAATTTCTTCATCCAACGGCAAGTGCACCGTATAGATATAAAAAGACTTAGGTTCAAGATCTAAAAGTTTATCCAAATCATCACAATGACAAGTAAGAACTTCTTTAAAATCAGTTTTTTCTTTGAGAGCTTTTAAAGATGATTCAAGTAATTTACCATCAAGCCCATGCACCAAATACAAACTAAGATTTTTTTTGGAACCTCTAAATCTAAGCTCTCTACCTAAATTAAAATCTTCAAACTTATTTGCTAAATTTCTCATAGGTATGCTCTTGGGTTAATTGCCTTAGAGAAACTTTTGCCATCTTCATAGAACATCACTCTGACGCCTCTAAAGCCAATTTTAGCCTTACCTCTATAGTTATTTTCATAAGCAACTAAGCCTTTCTGGAAAAAATGACCCATAACTTTCGCTTGGTTAACTTCTTTTACATAAGTGCCTCTTTGTCCCAGTTCAAACATTTTTAAAGCCCGATTTTTAACTTCTTCTCTATTTAAATTTGGATTAGCATGAGGTTGTGGAAAAAGATGTTCCATCTTCACCTTGTCGTTAAGAAAAAAAGCTTTAAGACGCCAGTTGTTATCCAAGGAATAAGTTACATATCCAGTAAAACCTAATTTAGAAGGAAAGTCCTTAACTTCCACCGGCTGACCATACTGAGCTGTATTTTGCTCATAGTTATTATTCAACTTTGCAGAGACTTGATTAACACTAAAGAATATAAGCAAAGCTAAAGCCAATTTGTATTGCATAAGATTAATTATATAGCATCTAGCAAAATGATTTAAAATTACTTCTCTACGATGTCCGATCTCAAGATAGAAAATAGAACATACTCATGGAGCTGGTTTAGAAGCTTAGTTAAAATCATTAAAGATTATGCTCAAGTGAATTTAATTGTTGAAAAAGTTCAACAATCATTTATTGATTATTTAAATTATTATCGTGCAGAAATTTTTATCGTAGAGAATCCAGACAAAGAAGGTAATGAAAAAAATTACGTCGATAAACTCGCTAGTTCATCTTTTTTCAGTAGAGAAGTTATAGAAGATATTTTCCTCCATAAGAAGCC
>CAYQSL010000220.1:0-2966 GCA_964420165.1 uncultured Gammaproteobacteria bacterium
TTTAGCGGATGCAGCAGGCTTGACTGGTGATGGTCCACATTTTGATTTACTGTCTTCATTCTGGCATTACTTCCAGAATGATTTGATTTCATCAATTCCAACTGCGATCTGTTCTTTCTTAGTTCTTGCAGTTCTTATTGAAAGAGCAACTTTTTATAACAAAAACAATAGAGATATTTCTAGGTTTATTCACAACCTACAAAGCCAACTTGAAAAAGGTAACCTTGAGGCTGCACAAATGCTTGCAGCTCAATTAAATAGCGTTACTGGTGAAGTTGCTGAAGAAGGTATTAGATTACTTGCAGTACAAAGAGAAGATTTCTCTCGTGCTTATGACATTACAGTAAGTATTGTTACTCGCAAGCTTCAAAAATATTTACCAATACTTGCAACCATCGGTGCTGTAGCTCCTTTCTTAGGTTTGTTTGGTACAGTTTCAGGTGTTATTAAAGCACTATGGAAAATGAGCGCGGGCAGTGAAGGTGCGTCAATGACCATGATCTCGGAGATCTCTAATGCATTGATTGCTACGGGTTTTGGTCTTGCAGTTGCAATTGTTGCAGTAGTTTCTTACAACCTGTTTACAAATATCGTTAAAAGATACAATGATGATTTTATGCTTTTGAAACTTTTATTCTTGAGTTTCTCGCATGTAGATTTCTTGCAAAACACTGGTTATGCGAGTGGCAATAGCAACCCTACTTATAGTAAGGCTGCAACAGCAAAGCCTCAGGTAAAAACAGATGATGCAATGATCAATGAGATGGTTAATCCAACTGATAAACCAAGCTTTCCAGATTTCTTGAAATAGGTTTACTTAAGTAGGAGTTTTTTAAAATGGCAATGAGCGGTCTAGGTGGTAGTAATGATGAATTTTCGGAAATTAATATTACCCCGTTAACTGACGTTTTCTTAATTCTATTTTTGATCATGATTGTAATTGCTCCTCTGATTAATCAGACTGCACTTAAGCTCAATCCACCTAAAGCTCAACATGCAACTACTGTATCTAAAGCTAAATCAATTAATCTTGAAATAACTTCTGAAGGTTTGATTGCTATCAATGGTAAGAAACTTGCAGAAGGTCCAGTTGATGCTGAAGAAGTTGAAGCTTTAGTTGCTGAAAGATTGAAAGAAATTCTTGCTGATCCAGAGTTTAAAGATGCTGCACTCAATGTAGTTGCTGATGCTGAGACTAGACAAAAATATGTCGTTGGTGCAATGGATGCTGCTGCTGGTTTAGGTTTGCAGAAGATGAGTATTGTAACTGTTAGTAAAGGGTAATTCGTCATCCCCAGCCCTTTCAGGGCTGGGGACCCACTTGCCGGAATTTTCTAGTAGAGACTGGATCCCCAAATCACTACGTGATTCGAGGATGACGGCATCTGGGAGCTTTTCAAACAGGCTCAAAATACAAGACTTGTAATCTTTACGCAGCTTGATTAGTTCTGGCAGTATCGACTAAGCTTTGTTGTTTTTCTGCAGGCAGGCTGAGTAGCTTAGTTGGCTTGATAGCATTTTTGACTGCTATTGGATCCTTAAGTAGTTTAAGATTTTTAATTGCTTCAATAAAAATATTTCTTGTGTTTTGATCGAAGTAAGAAAAAAGTTTTTTAATTATTCTGGCTGTATTCTGAATTAATTCCTGAGTATGATGTGTTTGCTTGCTATTAGTTTCTTGAACTGATTTACTTTGTAGTAAGAAATCTAATGATTGAAACAGATCAAATAAAGGTTTTGCGCTTTGCTCAATATCTGCTTTATGAATTTCTTTAGCCAAAGTTTTAACCACAATATTTGGCAGGAGCTCAGGGCAAAGTGTGGGCAATTCACCTTTTGTAGTAGCATCATGATAGCGACTAGTACTCTCTTTTGCTCTTTGACATTCATCTGTAATGTCTGACAAATTGTTTGCAACTATTTCTAACATATTTATTGTTAATAATACGATGTACTGAAAATATAATCAATTTGTAAAGTAGAGTGGACTAGTTGAGATCCTAGAATGACATTATCCTTAGGCAGCTTGTCTCGCTTCTACTGCGTGCAGTAAAGCAAGACGTCTATTAGAATCTAAAACAACGAAATCGGCTTTTTTTACTGGTGCTTGCGAGTTAGGCTCTCGTGCTGGGATTTGCCTTACTAAATCTTCATTGCGTTTTTTAAGAGTATCGATTATAGAATCGGCATTAGTTATAGTCTTAAGATTATGTACTATGTCACTTAGAATATCTCTGGAGTCCGCTGCAAATGGGTAGAAAAAAGTATTCAAAATACTATAGCTAATCTCTTCAGTAATTCTTTTTAAAGGTAGATCTAATTTGCTCTCTGGTCCGACTAATTTTGCTCTACCTGCTAATAAATTAACTCTAGCTTGTATGATTAAATCTAAAGTTTCAAGTAAGTTGCAGAGAGGTTCGACAATCTTGTTTTCATCGGTTTCCGTAGAAAGAAATTCTATAGAAGTTTCGGGATGAGGAAATAGTGTTTGATTAAACTCTATATTTTCTCGTAATCCATTTGCTTTATCCAAGTTTAGAGGTTTTAGTTGAGTGACCTCTTTCCTAACTTCACGACTAGCTCCAATAAAATCTCCAAAGGATACTTTTGGAACTTCAATTGTAACTTGTGGTTCGGCATGATTTGCTTGTGTTGCAGCGGCAGAAGAAGTAGTAGAGTGGTTTCTGCCGTGTGCTCCTGATGTTCTTGAGTGCGGATTATTGCGCGAGATCATACTCATCATAATACCATTAATGTATTCTCGCAGTGAAGGGTCTTAAAATACTAATTTCTCTAGCTCACCAGAGCTTTCTAGTGCGTGCAAATCATCACAGCCACCTGTAGAAACTCCGTTGATAAAAATTTGTGGCACGCTCTTGCGGTTGCCCTTGGTCTTAGCTCCCATTGCTTCGCGAGCTTCTTCATCGCCGTCAAGTCTGATCTGTTTATAATTTAATCCTTTAGAT
>CAYQSL010000221.1:0-2962 GCA_964420165.1 uncultured Gammaproteobacteria bacterium
ACAACTTAATGCATGCTGCTGAGTACCTTAGAAAGCAATCTAAGATGGGAAGAAATATTCTTTTCGTTGGTACTTCTAAACAGTGCGCAAGCTTAGTAAAACGTGAAGCTGAGAAAGCTGGAATATTTTATATCAACCAAAGATGGTTAGGTGGTTTGATCACTAACTTCGACACTATCAGAGGCAGATTAAACAAATTAAGAGAATTAGACAACGCTAAAGAAACTGGTGGCTTTGCTAACTACGGTAAAAAAGAAGTTGCAAGTATCAACAGAGAAATTAGCAGATTAAACAAATTTCTTGGTGGTCTCAAAAAGATGAGAGGCAAGCCAGAAACTGTAGTAGTATTCGATCAACTTAAAGATACTATCGCTATCACTGAATCTAAAAAAGTTGGTATCAATGTGATTGCAATCACTGATACTAATTGTGATCCAACTAATATCGAAATCCAAATCCCTGGTAATCATGATTCAATGAGATCTGTAGAAGTAATGGTTAAATACCTTGCTGATGCAGTAATCGCAGGCCAATCAGTTGTTGCTAAGAAAAAATAATTGATTTCCAACTAAATTTAAATAATAAGGAGTTTAAATAAATGAGTTTCACAGCAAAAGACGTAGCTAAACTTAGAGAAATGACTGGTGCAGGCATGATGAATTGCAAGCAAGCATTAGAAGAAACTAAGGGCAACATTGATGAGGCAGTTAATTACCTCAGACAAAAAGGTATCGCAACTGCAGCTAAGAAAGCTGGCAACATTGCAGCCGAAGGCATGATCGCAACTCTAGTTGCAGATGATAAAAAATCAGCAGTTATTGTTGAAATTAATTCACAAACTGACTTCGTTGCTAAGAATGAAGAGTTCAAACAATTCGTAAAAGATGTTTGCAAAACTGCTCTGGAGAGCAAAATCAAAAACGTTGAAGATTTACGTAACACTAAACTTAATGACAAAACTGTCGGAGAGAGAGCTATTGAGTTAACTGCAAAAATCGGTGAAAAAATCGATGTAAGAAGAGTTAATCTAATCGAGTCAAACGGCATGATTGCAAGCTATGTACACCCAGTTGGTTCTAAAATTGGTGTGCTTGTAGCCTTATCGGCTGCTGATGAGACTAAAGGTGCAGACGTTGCAATGCATATCGCAGCTGCTATTCCAGCTCCTGAGTACATTGTTAAAGAAGAGATCGCTGCTGAGACTATCGAGAAAGAAAAACAAATCGAATCTCAAAAAGACGATCTTAAAGGCAAGCCTGCTGAAATTATCGAGAAGATAGTTTTAGGTAGAGTTGATAAGCTTCTTGCAAGCAAAGTATTAACTGAGCAACCTTTCATTAAAGATCAGAATCAAAAAGTTTCTGCATACCTTGGAACTATCAAGATCGAAAGCTTTACGCGTTTCAACCTTGGTGAAGGTATTGAGAAAAAAGAATCTAACTTTGCAGAAGAAGTTGCTGCAATGATGGGTTAAAATATTTCTGTTAGAAGAGATTGTTGCGCATTGTATTAATCTCTTCTAACAAGGCAAGAATTTGCCGCTGTGGCGGAATTGGCAGACGCGCTTGACTCAAAATCAAGTTCCTTCACGGGAGTATCAGTTCGACCCTGATCAGCGGCACCATCTTTCGCTCAAAGAGCTTCAGACGGTAAACCACTTTTACAAAAAAATCTAGATTTATCCTGCGTAGTTTTAACGGAGCAGGAAGCTTTAGCGAAGTAGGGCATCTATGAAATTTCACTACGCTCAGCTTCAGACGGCGAGCCATATTTTTAGGCAGCAGTAGCTGGATTCTTAGGTCCTGATAATCTAATAGCAGACTCGAAAGGAACTTGATTATCCTCAAACTCCTCAACGATTGCTTGCACATGCTCTCCCTCTTCCTTAGTGAATTCTGCATAGGACGTCATGTCTCTTCCTTGTACTAATCTCTGCACAATATATTCAAACGGAATTATTCTAAGATTTGTAGTTGCTACAAGATCTTGAACTAAATCAAAAAAGTTTTTCAATAAAGTTTTTAAACTAGATATTTCTGCAGAATTTTTCACAGGAAGAGCTTCCAATTTTCTACTTACTCTATCTTTATGCATTTCTATAATTTGTGATTTATTATTACTTTCCGACTCAAGCATAGTTAATGAAACTGCCATACTCTGTCTAAGTTCTCGAAGAGACCGATCATCTAAAAATTCTGATACTTTTCTTGAACGCAGTAATGAAGAAGCTGCATGAGCTAAAAAGGTTAACACTCCAATTATCTTACCAAATAATTATGTGGAATACTCAGCATTTATTTTTATATAATCGTGACTCAAATCATTACCAAGCATAGTCACTGCATGCTTTCCATCGTGAATAGATAAATCAATTTCTATAATTTTATTCTTCTTCATTAAGCCGACTAACTGAGCTTTATTCTCTTCATTTTGAATAAAATCTGTCGGCATACCTTTAGCAAAAACCTTATGACCAAGAATGGAAAGGCTCATTTCATTTGTATCTAGTTTTATATCGTGTTCAGAAGCAGCTTGACCAGCTGAAGCAATGATTCTGCCCCAGTTCGGATCATTCCCGAAGATCGCAGTCTTCACCAAAGGTGAGTTGATAATCTTACGTCCAATTTTTTCTAAGTTTGGCTTAAGATCAAATGCCATCTTACTAATAGAACCAGAAAGTTTAAGTTGAATGATTTTAGTTAAGCCTTCACCATCAGCCACAATCTTAAATGCCAGATCCCTACAAACTTCTTCCAGACTTGATTTAAAGTCTTCTTGGCTGATTTCTTCACCTTGAAGATTAGACATAAAGATCACCATGTCATTGGTACTAGTATCACCATCAACTGAAATTAAATTAAAACTTTGCGCTACTGCTATAGAAAGAGCTTCTCTAAAAAATTCTTGCGTTGATTCTTCATCATTCAAACCTTGAATTTTTACATCAGAAATAATATAAGCA
>CAYQSL010000222.1:0-2715 GCA_964420165.1 uncultured Gammaproteobacteria bacterium
ACTCTACATCTGGCAAACCAAGAGTATCGTTCAAGTGTGAGTAAGCCCATACATGAACTGTTTCCATTGATGCAAATGAAGTAAGCATCATAGTGATTTCCGGTTTAGGGAATACATGAATGAGCTTAGTATTGTAATTATTCTGAACTTCAAGATCACCTTGAGTAAAGAAACGTAAAACTTGGATGATTAAGTTAGATTCTTGAGCAGTTAACTTAGATTTGAAATCACTAATGTCATCAGCCATTGGCACTTCACTAGGTAACCAATGTGATTGTTGTTGTAATTTAAAATATTCAAAAAATTGCGGATACTCAAAAGGCTTGTAGTATTCTCTGCGGCTTAAAAGATCACGAGTATCTTTTTGATTTTCAGGAGCGTCTTTTATTTCCGATTCTTTAGGTTCAATAACTTCAAAGTCATCAACAATAGTAACTAAGGTATCTTGAGTGAATGCAGAGGCAAGCTCTAGATCTTGTCCATTGCTTGTTGTTCCTAAATTAGTAACTTGTGGTCCCATATATCTCCTAACCGGGTCGAAAAACTCCTTCTAAAATGAGGTCTAAAAAGTACAAATATTATTTTTACTAATATTATAAAATGTACTTACCTAAGACGCTTCCTTTTTAGAAATGATCCCTATATTTAGCGTAATTTAAAACATTTGTTTTGCTTATACACTGCATATGTGGCTGAGTCACAGACTGGTTAGCTAAGCACGAACTAGTCTGTTTAAAGAACTATAGAGCTTTTTGGCTTGGTATTCAAGCACCTCTCGGCTAATAAAAATCTAATTTAGAGGAAAATCCCCACAGGAAGTGGATCCTGAAGGAAATTAAAAGAAGTTAATTGGTTAATACCATTGACGGTAGTTCAAAACGCGCTCGTATCTCAATCGTGATGAGATTCATCATGTTCACAAGTATCACAATGCTTACAAAGTTTTAAATTGATTATATGAGAGCAAGCAATTGAAAGGCCCGCAAGGAACATAATGAAAGGCTCTGGAAGGTAGGCCGTGATTGATTCCATACGAGAGATGGTTACCAAAGCAAATGCCAAAAGTAAAATATAAAAAGGTTCAAAGCTACGATGACTTTTGTAGAAGCCCCAAACCAGGCTCAGGAAGGCAAGTCCAAGGGTACCTAGAATAAAAGTTGTTTCAAATCTCTCTTCGAAAACAAAACCTAAACCGATCAAAGGTGCAATGGTAATGAGCAAAGGGGCCAAGGCACAGTGCACTGCGCAAATTGATGACAGTGTAACGCCGATCTTATCGATTAGTTTTTGAGAAGAATTCATTGCTCCATCTAGGATTTTAGCTGTTTAAAAGGCTTCTTAGCAAATTAAAATAATATTTAGCCCTGAAACCATTATGGAGTCTCAGCTTCCTGTAAACTTTCTATGCTTTTAAGGCTTAATCTCACTTGCTTGATACGGTTCTTTTCTACTTTAAGAACTTCGAAGCTATGTCCTTCGGCTTCAACAACATCACCAGCTTTGGGCTCTGTGCCTATTAGACCGAAGACTAAGCCACCGATAGTGTCATAGTGGTTGGATTTGAAATCAGTATCAATTTCACGATTTAAAACTTCTATATTAAGCAAGCCATCGAGTAAATAATCAGTGTCAGTAATTTTTTGGATTGGTTCTATTGGAGTCTTTTCATTCTCATCACCAATCTCACCGAAAAGCTCTTCAACAATATCTTCTGCAGTTACCAAACCAGCAACACCACCAAACTCATCAATTAAAATTGCAATTTGTCTTTTCTTTTCTTGCATTAATTTTAAAAGGTCAATGATATACATACCATCAGAGACTTTGAGAGCATCAGTCATAATGCTTTTAAGATTCTCTTTGATCTTGCCTGCTTGATAAGCCTAGAGAATATCTTTAATTGTAAAGTAACCAATGATATTGTCCACGCGGTCTTTATAGACCGGGAAACGTGAGTAAGAATTTCTATTTGCGATCTTCGCTGCATCTTCTACAGTTGAGTCAGATGAAACACAGACCATATCTGATCTTGGGACCATCACATTACGCGCGATGGTGTCGTTAAATTCAAAAATATTTTGGATGAGTTGCTCTTCCTCTTCTTCAAGTACACCTTGTGCCTGTGAAGAACTTAAAATCATTTTCAATTCATCCTCACTATGGGCGTAGTCACTAAAATTAGTTTCAATTCCAAATGACTTCAGAATGAGACTAGAACAGGTGTTGAGAATTCTTACTGGTAATTTAAAAAGCAGATATAGGAATCTCAGGAAGTAAGCTAATTTGAAAGCTACATCTTCAGGGTTGAGTAGTGCAATATTCTTTGGTACTACTTCTCCTAAAATAACGTGAATAAAAGTGATCAAACCAATGGCAAGAACAATTGCAATAGTGTGTGATTCAATCCCGAAAGGCAAAGAATCACTTATATAAGGTTGAATAAGTTTTTCGAGTCTAGATTCAGCAAGAGCACCCAGAGTCAAGCTTGCAACAGTAATTCCAACCTGACAGGCAGAAATATAGTCATTGATATTGGCAACCATCTTTTGCAATAACTTGGCAGTTTTGATTTTAGATAGAGGGTATTCATCCTTGTCCGTTGGATCAGCGATGTAATCAATTTGCGTTTTTCTGATGCGCGCGATGGCAAACTCAGCTGCAACGAAGGTGGCGTTTAAAACTATAAGAGCGAAAATTGCTAATAGGGAGAAAAGT
>CAYQSL010000222.1:2725-2945 GCA_964420165.1 uncultured Gammaproteobacteria bacterium
GTTCGTCTTTCAATCGAAATAAGGGAAAGCCCTAAAGCCCCAGATTTATTAAAGAATGACAGATTCAATATACCACATTTGGCTGATTGGCTTTCATTAAGTACTGACCGATCTACCAGAGCATGGTTCAAAGAGTTCTACGACATTTAATACTAAGCTTTCTAATGGTTATTATCGCTATGCCTGCAAGTTTTGCAGCAGCGGCCAAGGGCAAAGTAGA
>CAYQSL010000223.1:0-2925 GCA_964420165.1 uncultured Gammaproteobacteria bacterium
GCTCTTGGACATCTTCTCCCCGTTCACCAGCAGCATGCCGTTATGCATCCAGTACTTAGCTAAAGGTTTGTCCGTGAGACATTCCGATTGAGCACATTCATTTTCGTGATGAGGGAAAATTAAATCATCGCCACCGGCGTGAATATCCAAAGTATCACCGTAACCATAATGATTCAAAATACTTTTAATCATAGTGCTGCATTCCAAATGCCAGCCAGGTCTACCAAGACCCCATGGTGAGTGGAACGAAGACTCTATGTCATCAGGAAATGCTTTCCATAAAGCAAAGTCTAACTGGTCTTCTTTCTTGGAGTTCTCATCTATACGTGAGACACCGTCTTTAAGCTGTTCTATGTTTAAACCTTTGAGCTGTCCGTAATGCTTATGCTTAGAGACTCTGAAGTAAACATCTCCGTCAACTACATACGCAGCATTTTTCTCGATTAAGCCTTCAATGAACTTAAACATCTCTTGCAGATAGTCAGTAGCTCTTGGTTCGCAATCAGGCCAGCTTATATTCAGGCTCACCATATCTTGCCAAAATTCATAGGTATAGGCTCTAGAAAGCTGATCAGGGCTGGTATTGAAGAGCTTTGCTCTAGCAACAATTTTGTCATCGACATTAGTTATATTTCTAATCCAAGTGACTTTATAATCTTTGAATTTCAGATATCTATAAAGTAAATCCCATGCTAAACAACTGCGCGCATGCCCTACATGTGAGTCATCATATACAGTTGGACCACAACTATAGATATTTACTTGTGGTGCATTTACCGGAATAAAATCTTCGAGTTTTCTGCTTAAGTTGTTAAATAGGCGCATTAATTTTCATTATAATCTGATCCTGCAAGCCAAACATCAGTTTTTCATCTTCTTTAGAGAGTTCGTGATCATAACCCAATAGATGTAAAAGCCCATGGACAAAGAGGAAGACCAATTCTTGTTTAAGACTTTGCCCAATTTCTTTAGCTTGCTCTTGAGCTTTTTGCACACAGATGACTATGTCACCGAGACTTTGTTCAAAGAAACCTTCTTCCTCATCATCAAAGCCTTCTAAATTAATATCAAGCTGTGGAGTATTAAAAGACAGCACATCCGTGACTATATCTTTATTTCTAAAAGTTTTATTCAGGTATTGAATTTCTTCTTCGTCACAGAAACTCAAAACCACTTCTTGCTTAGTAAATTCTTCTTTGCCCGCAACTTCAAAAACTTTATCAGCAATTGCATTCCAAGCAATATCATTTTCAAAATCTAAATTGAAATCTTCTTCAGTGCGGATTGAAAGGGAAACATTAGCCACGAGTTTCTGCTTTAAGATTTTTTCCTTTGAAATAAGTAGATGATGGTGGAAGTCCCAGATCCATTGCAGAATCAGTCAGCATAATGTTTGTTGGATTAGAAGCTGGCTTACTTTCAAAGAAAATTTGCGTATTAGCCGCTGGTATATTCTGAACTGCAGTAATAAATTCTTCTAGGCTTTGATATTCATTGCTTCGAAATTGATTCTTAGTATCCAACTGTAAAGCAACCTTACTACCATTTTTTTCTTGAACTGCATCAATATAAGTAATTAATTTGATACTAACTTCTTCATCAGACTTATAGCGATCTTTTAATTCAGAGCTAAAATTTTGAAAATCATTTTTATTGCAATGATAAAATTCCCAACCTTTACTCTTAGATTTAATTACAAAGAGCATGCCTAAATCAATTTTTTTCACAGTTGGATTCTCTTTATCACCAGAATAAACTAATTGACTAGGACCAAACATTGATTCTAAGAACTCTTCTATTGAACTATTGGGATCCAAAGATCCAATAGTTAATCCACCCGAGGTATCCATTGGGTAGCAACTAGCTGAAAGATTTGTTATTACTTTAGGAGTTTGTTTTTTTATTAAAGCACCTAAGGCATTATAGAGAGATAGTTCTTCAAAGTTCTCTTTTGAATTTCGCATAATCTTACGAAATTCACGCCCCTGGATTCCTTCTGCATTAATGTGCCAGATATTTTTAATAAAGTCTTCTTGTACTTCATTCTTTAAAACAAGACTCTTACTTTTTAAATTATGATGCCCCTCAGCATTTGGAAGTATTGATAAGCCGATTCTTTTCTGCAAAAGTTTTCCCATTCTATCCACATGCAATCTCAAAGCATTTTTAAAACTTTCTGGTGAAATAGTAAATAAACGATAAGTCGATGCTTGATGTAATGTTGGTACTTGGTGATTAAATCGAACAGCACTATCAGCATCTCTTGGACGAGTGGGTTTTACAAAAGCAGTAGCAGTACCTAATATTTCTTTGTTTTCTCTATCTATGTGCTGCCAAGTTTGTCCGTATGAATATTGTGGAGAAAAATCGCCATGATATTGAAGTTTCAAACTATTCGTCATAGCTCAGATATTAACACAAGATATTATGCATTACGTAATAAGAATAATGAAATTTAGCACTATGCTGAAAACCTCTATTAGACTGGATTCCATGCAAGCTTATTGGATCATCTCTATAGCAGTACCAGAAATTTTATCCGCTAGTTTATGAATCTGTGTTGCTGCCTGAAAATATCTTTGAGCGTCAGTTAAATTATGAGCTTCTTGTTTAATCCAGCTATTACTTTTCTCAAGTGCTTCTGAAATTACAATACTTTCTTTAACACCATAGGTCGGAAAACCGCTTTGGTCAGTGGCTTTGAAATAAATTCCATCTTGAACATCTTTCAAACCATTTAAGTTATTAAAATCTACAACAACAAGTTTATAAAGCGAGACTACATTGTTACCATCTCTACCGTATACAACTCCATCTTCTCCAACCCTAATCTCATCGTAGTTTCCTAAATATCTTCCAGTCTTAGGATCAAGACCTAAATTTACATTCTCAATCTCACCTACAGCTTGCCCTGATGGATTCAGC
>CAYQSL010000224.1:0-2905 GCA_964420165.1 uncultured Gammaproteobacteria bacterium
TTCTTCTGAGACTTGTGGATTGAGCTTTAAATCTGCAAGTGGATCACCAGAGATTTTCATAATCCCAAAGGTAAAGAACGTGATAAATATCACCAAAAAAATTGCTGCGAAAATTCTTTTAAGCAGGAAATTAGCCATTGAGCTTTAGTCTTCTTGACCCTTAAAGGAAATTCTAATTGGAGTACCTTTAAAACCAAAATACTCTCTAATTTGTCTTTCCAAGAATCTAGTATAAGACTCAGGTATCAAATCTGGATAGTTAGTAAAGAAAAGAAAATTCGGTGGTGATGCTGATATTTGCGTTCCGTATTTGATTTTGATAGCTTTTTGCTTAACTATAGGCGGAGGTGTTACTACAGAAATATCGCTGATAATCTTGTTGAGAATACTGGTCGAAACTCTTCTCTTGTATTCAATACTTGCATCAATAATCATTTGCCAAAGAGCATCAGTTCTTTGTCCAGTAACTACAGAAATATATTCAATTTCTGAGTAATCAATAAATCGTAATTTGAATTTAATTTGATTCTTGAATTTTTCAAGCTCTACAGGATTCTCTTTGATATCGATATGTAATGTATCCCATTTGTTTACAAGGACTACACAGGCTTTACCTTTATCTGCAATTAATGAAGCGATTCTTTGGTCTTGATCGCTAATTACTTCGCTTTCACTTGCATCTACTATTAAGACAGCTACATCGCAAAGTGCAATTGAGTGCGTAGTACGAATATTTGAATGTCTTTCCACATCTTCTCTAACTTTAGATTTACGTCTCAAACCAGCAGTATCGATTAATTCGAATTCTTGTTTGTAGCGAGTGACTTTGGTATTGATTGAATCTCTAGTAGTACCGCTAACTTCGCTAACAATAGATCTATCTTCACCAATTAATTTATTGAAGAGACTTGATTTGCCAACATTTGGTTTTCCTACTATCGCGACAGGAATTATATCCGAATCAATATTAGTTACTTCTGTGCTGGCATGGTTACTTGCAATATCGCTAAGCATCTCACTAAGACCAATTGAGCCATGTAATGCACTAACAGGATAAAGTTTTTCAAAACCCATTTTATAAAATTCATAAACCAATAGTTCTCTTTCATGACTATCAACTTTGTTTGCTGCTACGTAAACTGGTTTTTTACATTCTTTTCTTAGTAGCTCAGCTATTGCTGCATCAAGCTTGGTTATGCCTGCACTTGCATCGACTAAAAAAATTACTACGTCGGCTGCATCAACTCCAAGCAAGGATTGTTTATAAATTTCTTTGGAGAAGGCATCCTCGTCATCAAAGGTAAGTCCACCAGTATCGATAATAGTGAACTCTTGTCCATCCCATTCAAAGTCGATATAGTTACGATCTCTGGTGATACCTGCTTCTTCACCAACAATCGCAAGTCTCTTACCTGCAAGTCTATTTACAAGAGTGCTCTTGCCTACATTAGGTCTGCCAATAATTGAAATAACGGTTTTTTTGGACATTTCAGATAATATTTTAACCTTTGAGCGGTTAAAAAGCTAATAATCGCATAAAATCTTAATTTAGGTGAAGATACTTATAGTTAAATTAAGCTCTCTTGGTGATTTGATTCATGCCTTACCAGCAGTGAATTTAATTAAGAAGCATTTGCCAGAAGCTGAGATCGACTGGGTTTGTTACAAGAGTTACTCAGCAATTTTGCAGAACATTGATTCTGTTAATAATGTAATTGAGCTTAAATCAAAAACTTTCAGTGACCTTTTTCAGCTCGGTACACAAATAAGAGCATCTAAATATGACTATGTAATTGATCTTCAAGGTTTAATCAAAACAGGACTTTTGAGTTTTGTATCCGGTGCAAAAGTTTTTGGTTTTGGTAGTCCTAGAGAAAAACTTGCTGCAAGTTTTTACTCATATAAATTAAATGCGCCTGCGACTCTTGAAAATAAAGATCATATTGTTTTGCAAAATCTTGATCTGGCGAAATTCTTTTTAGAGAATGTTAAACAGCAAAAAATTTACATTGATGAGATTCAATTTTTCACTACGGTTGAATCTATCGTGTTGACTGGCTTGCATCACCAGTATGCAAAGGTTTGTTTGATTCCAAGTACCACATGGGAGTCTAAATTGTGGGCTCCCGAATATTGGGTTGAATTTATAAATCATCTGAAGAATGTTTACAACTCTGAAATTTATATATTGGGGACTATGGCAGATATGCCAAATATTGAACCAATAGTTTCCCAATTGCGCGTACCCTTTCATTTAGTTACTAATAAAAAACTTACAGAGTTGCCAGAATTTTTTGCAGAGATGGATTTAATTGTGGGAGTAGATACTGGACCTTTGCATATTGCAGCGGCAGCCTTATATCCTTTTAAAGATAGAAAAAAAATCATTGGTATCTATGGACCCACGCGAGGTTCTAGAAGTGGACCTTGTGGTTTTGAATATATAAGCTTTGATGAAGTCTTTGAGCAGCCAGCTTCAAATAAAAAAACATTTGTGCAAGATGGCTCTAGCATGGCTAAATTAAAGCCATCCTATTTAATCCAAAGGCTATGACGTTATAATATTGCAAAGATGGATTTCCTTTTTGTTTTAGCTAGTGTTTTATTAATTACAGTGTTGATTGTTGTTCATGAGTTTGGACATTTTCTTGCTGCTAAATTCTATGGTTTCCAAACGCCAGTATTCGGAATAGGTTTACCTTTTGGTCCTGGCATAGATCTTTTCAAAAAATGGGACACACAGTTTAAGTTTTACTTTGCCTTAATTGGCGGCTTTGTGGCAATTCCTGAATTAGGTGATGAGACTGATGATGAGATGCTGAAAAAATATAAAGTTGAAAAACCATTACGCGAGTTCCCGGTTTATCAAAGAGCCGTAGTTGCAAGTGGTGGGATAGTCTTTAAT